>NZ_JBXWSL010000019.1:50000-51354 GCF_059613425.1 Ruegeria sp. BHSA123
CAGCCATCCTTTAAAGATAGCGTAACAGCTCACTGGTCTAAATAAGTTGTCCTGCGGCGAAGATGTAACGGGGCTCAAGCCATGAGCCGAAGCTTAGGATGCCGTAAGGCATGGTAGCAGAGCGTAGTGTGACATAAGACTTATCCTCTTTAGTGTCTTTCGGGGCACCTTGGAGGATCGAGTCTTTTCGATGAAGCCGGCCTGTGAGGGATCCGGTGGAGAGATCACTAGTGAGAATGATGACATGAGTAGCGACAAAGAGTGTGAGAGACACTCTCGCCGAAAGTCCAAGGGTTCCTGCTTAAAGCTAATCTGAGCAGGGTAAGCCGGCCCCTAAGCCGAGGCCGAAAGGCGTAGGCGATGGGAACTAGGTTAATATTCCTAGGCCAGGAGGATGTGACGGATCACAGGTGTAGTTCAATCTTATCGGATTGATTGGGCTGCTGAGTGGTTCCTGGAAATAGCCCTCCATCAGACCGTACCCTAAACCGACACAGGTGGACTGGTAGAGCATACCAAGGCGCTTGAGAGAACGATGTTGAAGGAACTCGGCAAAATACCTCCGTAAGTTCGCGAGAAGGAGGCCCGGTTCCTAGGCAACTAGGGGCTGGGGGCACAAACCAGGGGGTGGCGACTGTTTATTAAAAACACAGGGCTCTGCGAAGTCGCAAGACGACGTATAGGGTCTGACGCCTGCCCGGTGCCTGAAGGTTAAAAGGAGAGGTGAGAGCCTTGAATTGAAGCCCAGGTAAACGGCGGCCGTAACTATAACGGTCCTAAGGTAGCGAAATTCCTTGTCGGGTAAGTTCCGACCTGCACGAATGGCGTAACGACTTCCCCGCTGTCTCCAACATCGACTCAGCGAAATTGAATTGCCTGTCAAGATGCAGGCTTCCCGCGGTTAGACGGAAAGACCCCGTGCACCTTTACTACAGCTTCGCACTGGCATCAGGATTGTGATGTGCAGGATAGGTGGTAGGCTTTGAAGCAGGAACGCAAGTCCCTGTGGAGCCTCCCTTGAGATACCACCCTTCGCACTCTTGATGTCTAACCGCGGTCCGTTATCCGGATCCGGGACCCTGCGTGGCGGGTAGTTTGACTGGGGCGGTCGCCTCCTAAAGCGTAACGGAGGCGCGCGAAGGTTGGCTCAGAGCGGTCGGAAATCGCTCGTTGAGTGCAATGGCAGAAGCCAGCCTGACTGCAAGACTGACAAGTCGAGCAGAGTCGAAAGACGGCCATAGTGATCCGGTGGTCCCGAGTGGAAGGGCCATCGCTCAACGGATAAAAGGTACGCCGGGGATAACAGGCTGATACTGCCCAAGAGTCCATATCGACGGCAGTGTTTGGCACCTCG
>NZ_JBXWSL010000020.1:0-50618 GCF_059613425.1 Ruegeria sp. BHSA123
ATCGCGATGGAGCAGGGCCTGCGCTTCGCCATCCGCGAAGGCGGCCGCACCGTCGGCGCCGGCGTCGTGTCGAAGATTACTGAATAATTCGCACAAGCGAATGAACCAACGAAAAGGGCTTCCCTCGGGACGCCCTTTTTTCGTTTTTGCCTAAGCTGATTGTAATGCTACTTCTCTCATATTGAGGCATCACAATTAGAAAGAGGTCACAGCATGCACTTATTGGCGCGTTCAGTTGGTCTAGTTGCTGCACTTGTTTATTTATCCACATCAGCGTCCGCACAGCAGATCGCGGACAGGATTTATCTCGGAGGGCCTGTGTTAACGATGAACGATAAGGCTCCGTCCGCTGAAGCGGTCGCAGTCAAAGACGGACGCGTTCTTGCTGTGGGGTCGTTGTCTGATTTGTCGATGCATCGCGGTGAAGAAACCGAAACGTTTGACCTGGAAGGCCGCGCGATGCTTCCGGGTTTTGTAGATAGCCACGGTCATGTGGTCATGGGGGGGTTGCAGGCATTGTCCGCCAACCTTCTTGCGCCGCCTGATGGGAAAGTCGTTGATATCGCCAGTCTGCAAGCCACGTTGACTGACTGGGCCGACGAAAATGCGCAAGCCGTTGAACAGGTCAAAATGATCATCGGCTTTGGTTACGACAATGCTCAATTAAAGGAACTGCGCCACCCTACGCGACAAGAACTGGACATTGTGTCTGAGGACTTGCCGGTCGTTATCGTTCATCAGTCCGGGCATTTGGGAGTAGCAAACTCGAAAGCTCTAGAGTTGGCAGGCATCACAGCCGCTTCAAAAGCCCCTCCGGGCGGAGTGATTCAACGCGATGACGCCGGTGAGCCAAACGGTGTTCTGGAAGAGTATGCGTTCTTTTCGGTCCTTGTGCCCATGTTAGGAAATCTGGGTGAAGAAGGCCTGGCGGCATTTGCCAAAGCTGGAACCGAACTTTGGGCACAGTTTGGATACACGACCGGACAAGAAGGCCGAACCTCAGGAGAAATTGTTGACGTTCTCAAGAAAGTTGCCGCCGAAGATGGGCTCCCAATTGACGTGGTAGCCTTCCCGGATGTTCTTGAGGCCAGGGAATATATAGGTGCAAACACCTCCAAGAACTACGACGACCGGGTTCGGGTCGGGGGCTGCAAGCTAACGATTGACGGCTCGCCTCAGGGTTTCACGGCTTTGAGGGATCGGCCCTATTATGATCCAGTCGGAAGCTACTCCGCCGGTTATGCAGGGTATGCTGCTATTACGATGGAGCAGCTACAGGACGCCGTTAATTGGTGTTACGAAAATGGGTTCCAAATCCTTGTGCACTCTAACGGGGAAGGGGCTTCTGACATGCTGATAGCAGCTCTCGAAGAGGCACAGATGAAGTATGGCGACCCGGGGAATCGTCCGGTTCTGATCCACGGTCAGTTTCTAAGAGAGGATCAGGTTGCGAGTTTTAAACGCCTCGGCGTATTCCCATCGCTTTTCCCGATGCACACGTTTTACTGGGGGGATTGGCATCGTGATCACACCGTTGGGCCGGTCAATGCAGACAATATCTCACCCACAGGATGGCTGCTTGAGCGGGACATGATGTTTGGTACACACCACGATGCCCCGGTGGCCTTTCCAGATAGCATGCGTGTTCTTGCTGCGACGGTTACTAGACGCACACGCTCTGGAGATATTTTGGGGCCGCATCAAAGGGTCGATGTTATGACTGCCTTGAAAGCCATGACAATCTGGCCCGCTTGGCAGCATTTCGAGGAAGATGAAAAGGGGTCCATTGAGGTTGGCAAAGTTGCGGATTTCGTGATCCTGTCAGACGACCCCACATCCGTTGACCCAGAAACACTGGCGGAACTAGAAGTGCTTGTAACCGTGAAGGGCGACGAGATTGTTTATGAAGCCGAAGTGGGTGTCCGAGAGGGCAAATTGGATTACTCGCCGTTCTCAAATGATCCTGTGATTGCCCATCTGTATCTGCATGCGGTTTACCAAGGGATGAAGGTAGAAGACGCATGGCTAACCAATGGCGTGTCTGGCGGCGAATAAAACGGTGTTCTTTGTGACGTTTGCCCCTTGTCAAACCCCGCCAACCCCACTAATACGCGCAGGTTCTCAACAAGAACATCAAGGCGGGATGATTCCCGCCTTTTGGGTTCGATGAGGGTTGGCGATGCGCGTCTGTCCTCCTCTCAACCTCAACGCCTGATAAAAGGCTGTTACTATGCAAAGCCAAAATATCCGTATTCGGCTGAAGGCATTTGACTATCGCGTTCTGGATGCCAGCACGCAAGAGATCGTCAACACTGCCAAGCGGACCGGCGCGAACGTGCGCGGCCCGATCCCGCTGCCGAACAAGATCGAGAAGTTCACGGTTCTCCGTGGCCCTCACGTTGACAAGAAATCCCGCGACCAGTTCGAGATCCGCACGCACAAGCGTCTGCTCGACATCGTTGATCCGACCCCCCAGACTGTGGACGCGCTGATGAAGCTCGACCTGGCTGCTGGTGTGGATGTCGAGATCAAGCTGCAGTCGTAAGATCGGAGGGTATAGATTATGCGCTCTGGTATTATCGCAAAAAAAGTTGGCATGACCCGCCTGTTCATGGAAGACGGCAAGCAGATCCCTGTGACCGTTCTTCACCTGGACAACCTGCAGGTTGTTGCACAGCGGACCGCTGAAAAAGACGGCTACACCGCCGTTCAGCTGGGCGCTGGTGCTGCCAAGGCAAAACGCACCTCGAAGGCCATGCGCGGCCACTACGCCGCTGCCAAGGTCGAGCCCAAGCGCAAGCTGGCCGAGTTCCGCGTCTCCGAAGATGGCCTGATCGAAGTGGGAGCCGAAATCTCGGCCGAGCACTTCCTGGCTGGTCAGAAGGTTGACGTTTCGGGCACCTCGATCGGTAAAGGCTTTGCCGGTGCGATGAAGCGCCACAACTTCGGTGGTCTGCGCGCCTCGCACGGTGTGTCGATCAGCCACCGTTCGCACGGCTCGACCGGTCAGTGTCAGGATCCGGGCAAGGTGTTCAAAGGCAAGAAGATGGCCGGTCACATGGGTGCTGCCCGTGTTACCACCCAGAACCTCGAGGTTGTCAAAACCGACGCCGACCGTGGTCTGGTCTTCATCAAAGGCGCCGTTCCCGGACCGAAATCGGGCTGGGTCACCGTCAAGGACGCCGTGAAGAAGAAAGCACCGGAAGGCCTGCCTTTCCCGGCTGCTGTGAAATCGGCTGCAACCGAAGCACCTGCGGAAGAAGTATCCGCGGAAGGTGGTGAAGCATGAAACTTGATGTAATCAAACTGGACGGCGGCAAGGCCGGCGACATCGAGCTGGATGCAGACCTGTTCGGCCTCGAGCCGCGCGCGGACATCCTGCACCGTGTGGTCCGTTGGCAGCGCAACAATGCGCAGGCCGGCACCCACAAGGTCAAGACCCGCTCGGAAACCAGCTACTCGACCAAGAAGATCTATCGCCAGAAGGGCACCGGTGGCGCACGCCATGGTGACCGTAACGCACCGATCTTCCGCAAGGGTGGTGTTTACAAGGGCCCGACCCCTCGTTCGCACGGCCACGACCTGCCGAAGAAGTTCCGTAAGCTTGGCCTGCGCCATGCTCTGTCGGCAAAAGCCAAAGCAGGTGAACTGGTTGTGATCGAGAACGCCGAAGCAGAAGGCAAGACCGCCGCACTGGCCAAACAGGTTGCAAACCTGGGCTGGAAACGCGCTCTGGTCATCGACGGCGCGACCGTGAACGAAGGGTTCCTGAAGGCGTCGCGCAACATCGAAGGTCTGGATATCCTGCCGTCGATGGGTGCAAACGTTTATGACATCCTCAAGCGTGACACCCTGGTGCTCACCAAAGCGGCTGTCGAAGCACTGGAGGCTCGTCTGAAATGAGCGCGAAGGCAGAACACTACGACGTGATCCGCAAGCCGATCATCACCGAAAAGTCGACCATGGCGTCCGAAAATGGCGCGGTTGTCTTTGAAGTGGCGATCGAAAGCAACAAGCCGCAGATCAAAGAGGCCGTTGAGGCGCTGTTTGGTGTGAAGGTCAAGGCGGTGAACACCACCGTGACCAAAGGCAAGGTCAAGCGGTTCCGCGGCCAGCTGGGCCGTCGGAAGGACGTCAAGAAAGCATATGTGACCCTGGAAGAGGGTAACACAATCGACGTAAGCACCGGTCTCTGATCCGACGCTTACAGCGACACTTTACGGCCCCGGTGGATCACTCCGCCGGGGCCGATTTCGTTTCAGGCGTCGAAGCTGGGGACGCGCGTCAGGGCAGGGCGGTCACACGCCCTCCAGCGGTCGCCTCAGGGCGGTTCTGACGTTTCGGGCTCATTGGCCGCCTCAACAGCCATCGCACCCTCTGGCGGCCTCTGAGCGGCCTGCAAGCGGGGCAGAGCCAGCAACGGATATAGAAAAGGCGCCGTCAAGGCGCCTTTGGGTCGTTTTAATTGTGTGCGTGGTTATGAGCAATATACGTGCCGGTGCGCGATATCTGCGATGTCGCAGCGGCGGATGCCGATATCGTCCAGCTCACGGTTGCTCAGACGCTGCAACTCGGTATAGGTGCGCTGATACTCAGCAGCACGAGCGCGGGCTGTTTTGATCCGTGTGATCATGTCAGCGATCCGGGTGCCGAAGTTGAAGCCGGTATGGGTCAGTGTCGCAGTTGTCATCTCTGTATTCCTTTCTCGTATCAGGGCGTATTCCCTGACGTTTCCTTTTGAGTTCCTTCATTGGACAAGGCAGAGATAGGAGCGTTTGCTATCGCTAACAACGCAGATTTTGGTCTAGCCGGTATGCATGCGGCGAATAACTTTCGCTGGTTGGATTGCTCGTAGCCTGGTTCCTGTTCCTATTGGCATGGATTTTGCAGTTGACCTGCAGATTGACGCGATGGCCATCTGCGGTTTGCAGCGACTTTCAGTTTGTTCCCAATACCGGACCCACCTGCTGAAATGCAAAATAAAGTCCCGTCGGATCACGAAACACACGCGGTGCATGCTGCGCGCTTTGCCGTGATCGAACACGCACTTCGGACGCTCCAAGCGTCAAAGCATCACGTACCGCATCCTCGATAGCGGTGACCTTAATTCCAGGTAGCCAGGCGCATCTTTCACGTATCTTTATATCTGGTGAAGCAACCACAGGAATATGTGTAAGCCACTGACCTGGCCCGGCCGCGCCCGTGCCATCCGTCTTCGAAGATGTTCGGTCAAACAACGATTGGTAGAATTCGACTGGAAACTCCGGGCTTTCGCTCAGATAAACCTCTGTTGTGAACTGTTGTGTAGGTATCGGGTAATCGTGTTGTGAAACGGAAATGCCAAACCTGGCTCCCAAGGGGTCCAACAATAGGCAGTTTCGCCCAACGCCGGGCACATCAAAGGGGCGTCGAATGATGTGCGCGCCCAGCTTCTCGGCACGCTTTGAATACTTGTCAACATCGGGAACTTCGAAATAGGGAAGCCAGCCGGCATCAAAACCCGCTGGAGTTTTGGTCAATCCACTTCCGGCCTCCCCATTCAGAAGAGCAAGAGTGAATTCCCCTTTTCCCCGACCCCAGACATAGTCTTCGGTGCTTTCCTTAATGAAATCCCACAACGCTACACGGCCATAGAAAGCCTCGGAAGCGTTCAGATCAGGCGTAAAGAGGTCATGCCATACGATCCGTCCTGTCTTATCCGCACTCACTTCAAGAACCTCCTGCGTGGAACACGCTGGGTAGTTCATCACAACCCATTTGGTCATTGATACAGATCAATCAGAACACGCCGCTCCTGAGATCCGGGTTGGAGGAAGGAATCCCCAAGAAGCTGAAGTGCCAACAAAAAACGCCCCCGAATTGACCGGAGGCGTTTTTGTTCTTTCCGATGAAGGCGGGCTTAACCGCGCTCTTCGACGATCTCAACCAGATGCGGGATCTTGCGGATCATGCCGCGCACCGAAGGAGTATCCTCCAGCTCACGGGTTCTGTGCATCTTGTTCAGGCCCAGGCCGATCAGGGTTGCGCGCTGTTCGGCGGGGCGACGGATCGGCGAACCGACCTGTTTGACGACGATGGTTTTTGCCATGACGTGCTCTCCTTATGCTTCTGCTTCAGCAGCAGCCGGTGCTTCGTCCCGCTTGGGCAGGATGTCAGCAACCTTTTTGCCACGACGTGCGGCAACCGAACGCGGGCTCTGCTCTTTCTGCAGGCCATCGATGGTGGCGCGGATCATGTTGTACGGGTTCTGCGAGCCCAGCGACTTGGACACAACGTCCTTGACGCCCAGCATTTCGAACACGGCACGCATCGGACCACCGGCGATGATACCGGTACCTTCAGGCGCGGCGCGCATAACCACTTTACCGGCGCCGTGACGGCCCTCGATGTCGTGGTGCAGGGTCCGACCTTCGCGCAGCTGCACGCGGATCATCTGACGCTTGGCTTGCTCAGTCGCCTTGCGGATGGCCTCAGGTACTTCTTTCGCTTTACCCTTGCCAAAGCCGACGCGGCCTTTCTGATCGCCGACAACCACCAGAGCGGCGAAGCCAAAGCGCTTACCACCTTTTACGGTTTTCGACACGCGGTTGATTGCGACCAGGCGATCTGCAAATTCCGGTGTTTCTTCACGGTCGCGGCCACGGCCCCGACGGTTTTCACGTTCTGCCATTTGGCATCCCTTTTCCTCTAGAGGCGCTTGCGGCGCCAATTACTCAATCGAAGTGAACCCGTGAATGACATTCTGGGGCTCCCCGATCATCGAGGCGGGCGGACCCGCCTTCAAAGTGCCGGTGCCGGGCTGAAGCCCGGCCTACGGCGTCGTATCCGGTAGGCCGGGCTTCAGCCCGGCACACCATCAGATCTTCAGGCCACCTTCACGCGCAGCGTCGGCGACAGCCTTCACTTTGCCGTGGAACAGGAAGCCGCCACGATCGAAATAGGCCTCTTCGACGCCTGCCTTCTTGGCACGCTCGGCGATGGCCGCGCCGACTTTCGTCGCCGCTTCGACGTTGTTCTTGCCAACAACACCCAGATCTTTTTCCAGGGTCGAGGCCGAGGCCAGGGTCACGCCACGTACGTCGTCGATCAGCTGAACAGAGATGTTCTTGTTCGAACGGTGTACGGACAGGCGCGGACGACCCGCGTTGACCTTGCGAAGTTTGTTCCGAACGCGCAGGCGGCGCTTCAGAAACAGGGTTCTTTTGCTGTTTGCCATTGTCTGCGTCCTTACTTCTTCTTGCCTTCCTTGCGGAAGATGAACTCGCCCTTATAGCGGATGCCCTTGCCTTTGTACGGCTCGGGGCGGCGCCACTCGCGGATTTTGGCCGCGGTTTCGCCCACCAGCTGCTGGTCGATACCTTCCACAACGATTTCGGTCTGCTTCGGTGCGGTGATGGTGACACCTTCCGGAGCCGTGAAATCAACATCGTGGCTATAGCCCAGGTTCAGCTTCAGGGTGTTGCCCTGCATCTGCGCCCGGTAACCAACACCCTGGATCTCCAGCTCTTTTTTGAAGCCTTCAGTCACACCGGTTACCAGGTTGGCAACCATGGTGCGGCTCATGCCCCACTGCTGGCGGGCACGCTTGGACATGCCGCGAGGGTCGATCTTGACCACGTTGTCTTCAACCGACAGCGTTACGTCGTCGGTGGCGGTGAAGCTGCGGGTGCCTTTCGGACCTTTGACTTCGATGGTCTGACCCGACACAGAGGCGGTTACGCCGCTGGGCAGCTCGACCGGTTTTTTACCAATACGAGACATTGCAGACCTCCTTAGAAGACGGTGCAGAGCACTTCGCCGCCAACATTGTTGGAGCGAGCGTTTGCGTCCGACATCACACCTTTCGGAGTGCTGACAATCGACACGCCCAGACCCTGACGGACCTGCGGGATGTCATTGACGCCCATGTATACGCGGCGACCGGGTTTCGAAACCCGCTTCAGTTCGCGAATGACAGGGGTGCCTTCGTAGTATTTCAGGCTGATTTCGATGGCCGGATGACCGTTTTCGCCGGTCGTCTTTTCATAGCCTCGGATGTAGCCTTCGTCCGCCAGCACGTCCAGAACCCAAACACGCAGCTTTGACGCCGGAGTGGATACGGTGGATTTGCCGCGCATTTGCGCGTTGCGGATACGGGTGAGCATATCGCCGATAGGATCATTCATATCTATGTCTCCCTTACCAGCTCGATTTCACCATGCCGGGGATCTGACCAGCAGAACCCAGCTCGCGCAGCATGATACGGCTGACCTTCAGCTTACGGTAGTAAGCGTGGGGACGACCGGTCAGCTGACAACGGTTGTGCAGACGGGTAGCCGAGCTGTTGCGCGGCAGTTTCGCCAGTTTCAGACGCGCTTTGAAACGCTCTTCCATCGGCTTGCTCTCGTCATTCGCGATTTCTTTCAGCTCGGCACGCTTTGCGGCATATTTGGCCACCAGGCGTTCGCGCTTCTTTTCGCGTTCGATCATTGCTTTTTTAGCCATGTCTCAATCCTCCCGGCGCTTACGCGTTGAACGGCATGTTGAATGCTTTCAACAATGCCTTTGCTTCAGCGTCGGTTTTCGCTGTGGTGGCAATTACGATATCCAGGCCCCAGACCTCGTCGACCTTGTCGAAGTCGATTTCCGGGAACACGATGTGCTCTTTCATGCCCATGGCAAAGTTGCCACGACCGTCGAAAGAAGGCTTAACACCGCGGAAGTCACGAATACGCGGCATTGCGATCGTGATCAGACGATCCAGGAATTCGTACATCCGGTCACCGCGCAGGGTCACTTTCGCACCCAGCGGCATGTCTTCCCGGACGCGGAAACCCGCGATCGACTTCTTCGCCTTAGTTGAAACGGCCTGTTGACCGGCAATTGCAGTCAGATCCTCGACAGCAGCTTTCGCTTTCTTCGAGTCTTTGACGGCCTCGGCACCACAGCCGATGTTCAGAACGATTTTTTCCAGCTTGGGCAGCTGCATGTCGTTCTTGTAGCCGAACTCTTCTTTCAGAGCGGCACGGATGGTCTCGGCGTACTGCGCTTTCAGACGCGGGGTGTAGGTTGCGTTATCAAGCATCGATCACGTCCCCTGTGGTCTTGGCGAAGCGAACTTTCTTGTCGCCTTCCACGCGGAAGCCAACGCGGGTTGCTTTGCCGTTCTTGTCCAGCAGTGCCAGGTTCGAAAGATCGACCGGCAGAGCTTTGGGCAGGCGGCCGCCTTGCGAGGTTTGCGACTGGCGGGTGTGGCGGATGGCGATGTTGATGCCATCGACCACAGCTTTGCCGGCTTTGGGGTCAACCGAGGTGATAGTTCCCTCTTTGCCCTTGTCCTTGCCGGACAGCACGACGACCTTGTCGCCTTTGCGGAGTTTAGCAGCCATGATTACAGCACCTCCGGAGCCAGCGAGATGATTTTCATGAAGTTCTTCGCGCGCAGTTCACGAACAACGGGGCCAAAGATACGGGTACCTACGGGCTCGTTGTTGTTGTTCAGGATGACGGCGGCGTTGCGATCGAAACGGATCGCGGTGCCGTCTTCGCGACGGACTTCCTTGGCGGTGCGTACGACGACGGCCTTACGGACGTCACCTTTCTTTACGCGGCCGCGCGGGATGGCTTCCTTCACCGAGACGACAATGATGTCGCCAACGGAGGCGTATTTACGCTTGGAACCACCCAGGACCTTGATGCACTGAACTCGGCGTGCGCCAGAGTTGTCAGCGACATCCAGATTGGTCTGCATCTGGATCATGTGGTTTCTCCCGACCTGTGGGGGCTGGTCTGATTAAATCCCCCAGGGTTTCGACAAATGAAAAATCCCGGAAGCTTACGCTTCCAGAACTTCCCAACGTTTCGTCTTCGATTTCGGCGCGCATTCGATGATGCGTACAGAGTCGCCGACCTTGAAGGCGTTCTTTTCGTCATGAGCCCGGTATTTCTTGGACTTACGAACGGTTTTGTGCAGCAGCGGGTGCTTGAAACGGCGCTCGACCAGCACGGTGATGGTCTGTTCGTTGGCGTCGCTGGTCACGGTGCCTTGCAGGATACGCTTGGGCATCTGATTACTCCTCGGATGCCGCAGCAGCGGCCTTTTCGTTCAGGATGGTTTTGACGCGGGCAGCGTTGCGGCGGGCCGCTTTGATGCCAGCAGTGTTTTCCAGCTGACCGGTTGCCTGTTGAAAGCGCAGGTTAAAGCTTTCTTTCTTCAGGTTGACCAGTTCCTCGCGGAGCTGATCAGGGGTCTTGTCACGCAGTTCTTGGGCGTTCATCGCCTTTTCCTTTGCTCAAAACACCAGAAGGCCCCGTACTCGGGTCACCTTTGACCTGGTGGATGAATGATAGACATACGAATCGCCCGACAACGCCGGGAGACCGCAAGATGCCGCTCTATAGGGGGTTAGGGGTGGGGTGGCAAGGGAAAGTTTGCCATGCGGGAACAGGGAATTTCCCGAAATCAAAAACCCGCTTGTGTCACCGTGTCAGACCCTGGCTATTTGCCACTCTGGTCAATACGGACAGCATCTCGGAAACCTCTTCCGGCGAAAGACGGCCATGACCGTCCAGGAACGCTCCGATGTCACGCCCGGTATATCGCCCCGTCAGCTTCCCTTCGTCAAGGATCAGATTGTTTCGCGCAAGCTCCACGGCGGTCACATGGCAAATACGGCATTTCTCGATGAAGACACCGCCCGAGTCCCGAATAATCCGGAAATGAGCAAGCAGTACCTCGGCCTTGTCCGTAGTCACCCCGCCATGACCGGAGCGCAAGTAATTTTCGACCGCCCGTCCGGACCGGGCTCCGACCAGCACACCATCTGACACACCAAGCTCCTCCCAAACGAAATCACCGGAATGGGGGGCGTGGCATCCGGCACAGCTGTCTTCGTAGATGCGGTGCGGGTTCGCAACTTGCCCCACAGCACTTGTCGTGCAGGCAATTGTCGCAACCAGAACGAATGAGAATAGGGCTTGCATCGTAAATGCCTGACCAAAGCCTGAACAATACACCTCAACATGACGGGCGGGTGCATAGCTTGGATTCTATCGTGTGTCTGAACCCAATGGAATGATTGAGATCAGATGGCTCAAATTCGCTTTTACGAAAAACGCGGCCCCGTTTGCACGAGACCGCGTCTGCAACTGTCTAAGTCTGGGCGACTTACGCCAGAGCGATGTTCACAGCCGACTCGCGGCCGTCACGGCCGGGCTCGATGTCGAATGTTACTTTCTGGTTGTCGGCCAGACCGGTCAGACCCGAGCGTTCGACAGCAGAGATGTGTACAAACACGTCTTTGCCACCGGTCTCCGGTGCGATGAAGCCAAAACCTTTAGTTGTGTTGAACCATTTTACGGTGCCATTGGCCATATCCGTATTCTCCAAATAATTGCTGTCCGCGGAATTGCGACAGCGCGGCGTGGTCGGTCTGGATCGAGAGACTGAACGCCGAATATCGGGAGACAGTGGTCGAAAAAGAAAAACGTAAGCGTGCCTCACATGGTCCATGTCGGCACATATTGCAAGTGTTATCGAAAACTCTTTGTGAATCGTGATTGGTAGGGGGCCGCCCGTTCGTCTCGCAAACGCTACACTGAACAACTACCGTGCAATGAGCTGATGCTCACTCCCACTTATAGTTGAAACTCACTGAAATCCGCTCTTCCTCGGCCATGTTCATCGGCACCTCGTGGCGCAGCCAGCTTTCCCACAGCAGAACATCGCCCACCTGCGGCTTCACATAGATGAAGGGCTGCAAATCGCGTCGCCCACCTTTCAGCCGCGTCGGCGCGGCCATCATGCGGCCTGAGCGGGGGTCTTCCAGCTTCAGCGCGCTCGCGCCTTCGGGCATCGCCACATAGGTGGTGCCGGAAATCACACTGTGCGGGTGCAGATGGCTGGAATGCATGCCACCCTCGGGCAGGATGTTGATCCACAGGTCTTCCAGCTTCAGCTCACCCTCACCCAGATCAAACTCCAGATCCTTGGCAAAAGCCGCCACATGGCTGTCCAGCGCTTTGACCAGATCGGCGAATATCGGAAACCGCCAGGGCAGGTCGGTCAGCGAAGCATAGCTGGTGTAACCGGGATAGCCGTTTTCTTCGCACCAGTCCTGACCGGCCTCGTCATCCTCGGCGATGACAAGGCACGAGCTTTCCAACTCCTCCGCATCGATCGGGGGACCGAACTCGGACAAAGAGGCACGATAGAGGCGGGTGACGAAGAGTGATTCAATCTGTGGCATGGCGCTGTCTTAAACCAGCCGCGCGGTGAAGGCGATGGCTGTTTTGCGAGGCTCTGCCTCGCGCTCCGGGATATTTGCAGCCAGATGAAGAACGGATCCCCTGCTTCATCTGGCCCAAAATATCCCGGGGGAGGCGCGCGGCACGCGCGGCGGGGGCAGAGCCCCCTAAAGAAAAACCCCCGCCGGTGTTCCGACGGGGGTCAATCTTGTCACGAGCGGGGGTGCCCCGGATCGCTTACCAGTCTTCGCGAACCACGACGCGGGTCTTGATCGGCAGCTTCATCGCAGCCAGGCGCAGGGCCTCGCGGGCGATGTCGTCATTGACGCCGTCGATCTCGAACATCACGCGACCGGGCTTGACCTTGCAAACCCAGCGGTCGACCGAACCCTTACCTTTACCCATACGAACTTCGATCGGCTTTGCCGTGACCGGAGTGTCGGGGAAGATGCGGATCCAGACACGGCCCTGACGCTTCATGTGACGCGTCATGGCACGACGTGCAGCCTCGATCTGGCGTGCGGTTACACGCTCAGGCTCAATCGCTTTCAGGCCGTAGGTGCCAAAGTTCAGATCAGAGCCGCCCTTGGCTTCGCCCTTGATCCGGCCTTTGTGCAACTTGCGGAATTTTGTACGCTTTGGTTGAAGCATATCTTTCCCTCCTTAGCGACGACCGCCACCAGCACCACGAGGTGCAGGGCCGTCCTGGAGTTCCTGTGCTTTACGGTCACGTGCCTGCGGATCGTGCTCCATGATCTCCCCTTTGAAGATCCAGACCTTGATCCCGATGATCCCGTAGGGGGTCATCGCTTCGGCATGTGCGTAATCGATGTCGGCGCGCAGCGTGTGCAGCGGCACACGGCCTTCGCGGTACCATTCGGTCCGTGCGATTTCGGCACCACCCAGACGGCCAGCGACGTTCACCCGGATACCCAGGGCGCCCATGCGCATAGCGTTCTGTACGGCACGCTTCATCGCGCGGCGGAACGAAACACGGCGTTCCAGCTGCTGAGCGATCGACTCGGCAACCAGTTGACCGTCAAGTTCGGGCTTGCGCACTTCGACGATGTTCAGGTGCAGTTCGCTGTCGGTCATCGCAGCCAGCTTCTTGCGCAGGACTTCGATGTCCGCACCTTTCTTGCCGATGATGACACCCGGACGTGCGGCGTGGATCGTAACGCGGCACTTCTTGTGCGGACGTTCGATGATCACACGGGCAACACCGGCCTGCTTGCACTCTTTCTGGATGAACTCACGGATCTTGAGGTCTTCCAGCAGAAGATCACCGTAGTCCTTGGTATCTGCGTACCAGCGGCTGTCCCAGGTGCGGTTGACCTGAAGGCGCATGCCGATCGGATTGACTTTATGTCCCATTAGGCTTGCTCCTCAACTTGACGCACCTTGATGGTGATCTCCGAGAACGGCTTCATGATCTTGCCGAAACGGCCACGGGCACGCGGGCGACCGCGCTTCATGACCAGGTTCTTGCCAACCCAGGCTTCGGCGACGATCAGCTCGTCAACGTCCAGGTTGTGGTTGTTTTCGGCATTCGCGATTGCGGACTGCAGGCACTTCTTGACGTCCTGCGCGACGCGCTTGTTCGAGAAAGTCAGGTCGGTCAGGGCCTTCTCGACTTTCTTGCCGCGGATCATTTGCGCAACCAGGTTCAGTTTCTGCGGGCTGGTGCGAAGCATGCGCGTTTTCGCCATTGCTTCGTTTTCAGCCACGCGGCGGGGGTTCTTTTCCTTGCCCATGACTTACTTCCGCTTCGCTTTTTTGTCTGCGGCGTGGCCATAATAGGTCCGGGTCGGCGAATATTCACCGAACTTCTGACCGATCATGTCTTCCGAGACGTTTACCGGGATATGCTTCTGGCCGTTGTACACACCAAAGGTCAGACCCACGAACTGGGGCAGGATGGTGGAACGACGCGACCAGATCTTGATGACTTCGTTGCGGCCCGACTCGCGCGCTGCTTCGGCTTTTTTCAGCACGTAAGCATCGACGAAAGGACCCTTCCAAACAGAGCGAGACATGGATTAACGTCCCTTCTTCTTGGCGTGCCGCGAGCGGATGATCAGCTTCTGGGACGCTTTGTTCTTGTTGCGGGTACGCTTACCCTTGGTGTCCTTACCCCACGGCGTAACCGGCGTACGGCCACCCGAGGTACGACCCTCACCACCACCATGCGGGTGGTCGATCGGGTTCATAGCAACACCACGAACCGACGGACGCACGCCCTTGTGGCGCATACGACCGGCTTTACCGATGTTCTGGTTGCTGTTGTCGGGGTTGGACACGGCACCGATGGTGGCCATGCATTCCTGACGGACCATGCGCAGCTCGCCCGAGCTCAGACGGATCTGAGCGTAGCCGCCATCGCGGCCCACGAATTGCGCGTAAGTACCGGCCGCACGTGCGATCTGACCGCCTTTGCCAGGCTTCATCTCGATGTTGTGGACGATGGTACCGATGGGCATGCCCGAGAACGGCATTGCGTTGCCCGGCTTGATATCGGCCTTTGCCGACGCGATGACCTTGTCACCAACAGCCAGACGCTGCGGAGCCAGGATATACGCCTGCTCGCCGTCTTCGTATTTTACCAGTGCGATGAACGCGGTCCGGTTCGGGTCATATTCGATCCGCTCGACGGTTGCCGCGACATCAAATTTGTTCCGTTTGAAGTCAACGATCCGGTAGAGACGCTTTGCGCCACCGCCGCGGCGGCGTGAAGTGATCCGTCCGGTGTTGTTCCGGCCGCCCGATTTGGTCAAACCCTCTGTGAGAGACTTGACCGGACGTCCTTTCCAAAGCTCCGAACGGTCGATCAGCACCAGCCCGCGCTGGCCCGGCGTCGTCGGCTTGTACGACTTGAGTGCCATGCTTTCTGTCTTCCGTTTAGCAAGTGCAGGGGAGGTCCCCCGCTATGTGATAGGCCCCCGTAGGTGCCAAAGGTATAGGGCCCCGAAGGTCCCCGGTTGCAAAATATCTAAGGCCCCGGAACGAATCCGAGGCCGCAAGATTGGGTGCGTTTAGCAGTGTTGGCGGTGGGTGTCTATAGGATAAAGCACATTCTCTTAGCACATATCAGAAAGCCTGCACACGCACGTTTCGGCGTTTAAGAGCGCGAAAGACGATCCGCTCCTGCACGATCACTTTTTGTCGCGCGCGGCCTTCTCGTCCTTGGTCAGCTTGTTATTCCAAACATTGTTGCATAAACCAAGCTCAACGCGTGCAGGATTGGTTTTTCCGACGCTGACTTTGCCTCCCTTATCTAGGAACTCTTTAATAAGGGCGTCATCTGTCGTTTCTTTGGGGATATATTTCATTAGAATGACACTATCCGCATCAAACTCTAGGGGCAATGACCGCAATGCGGGACAATGCAGCCGTTCAGTCGGTCGCGTCCAGCAGATCAAGAACCTGATATTCAGATATGCGGGTTCTTGCGCTAGCCCGCAGTAACCGCAGTCAAATTCATGGTGATGAGGGCATTTTCCTTTGGGAGACCAACCACAGATATTGCCGTTCTCGCCGGCCGCAGGTGTGCCATCTTGCTTTCATAGGCAGCGTTCATCGCCTCGAAATCCTTCATGTCCTTGAGAAAGACGTTGATGTGAAGGATGTGGGCGAGATTGGATCCAACAGATTCAAGCATGATCTCGAATGAGTTCAGTATCTGCAGGGTTTGCGATATGACATCCGGCCCCGCGAGACGCCCGGTTGCTGGATCAACGCCAGCCGTTGCGCCAATTGCGATGAAATCTCCTGATTTGGCGATATGGCTGTACGGCCCGATTGGGTTCATCGTGTTGGGAGGTGTGGAGTACTCCACTTTTGGCGGCACAGGCTTTCTCCTCAATCGTTGATGACGTTTCTTTATACACCCAACGAGCATAATGAGAAACATGAGCAGAGTAACTGTGCCCGCCTCACATCACCGAAAGATCAGCCGCCCGAAGGCAGTTTTGGGCTCCCAGCAGAAACTCATCTAAGTAAAAGAACTCCTGCTTTTTCGAAGTTTTCTTTCCGGCGTTCAGAGCCGTTGAACGAACCCCTCACCCATAAAGCGCGCGGGCCTCGGCAAAGGACAGCAGACGGCGGCTTTGCTCATCCCACAGGTGCAGGCGCGCGTTGGCGAGGCTCTCGCGGATGGTCATCCGGTTGCTGTTGGCCAGCTCATCATGGTCGCGCAGCACTTCGGTCAGGCGATAGAACGGAATGCGGCTGTACAGGTGATGCACGTGGTGGATGCCGATATTGGCGGTGAACCACTGCAACACGGACGGCAATATATAATGAGAGCTTCCGTGCAGCGCCGCTTCGTGCAACTGCCAGTCTTCATCGGCGTCCCAATGTGTGTCCTCGAACTGGTGTTGCACATAGAACAGCCATACCCCGGCGGTGGCGGCAATCAGGGTCGAGGGCAGGAAGATCAGCACCATCGGCATCAGCCCGCCAAAATAGTAGATGGCCACAAGCGCAACCAGAATTGCAAGATTGGTGGCCATCGCGCTGACCCAGAACCGGACGCTGTCGGTCAGACCCAGTGGAAGGCGGTTCTGAAACAGGAACAGATATCCGGGGCCAAAGACGAACAGGGTGATCGGGTTTCGATACACACGATACCAGAACCGGTTCATCGGGGTTTTCGCCTGATATTCGGCCACGGTCAGGGTGTGGATATCACCCATCCCGCGTTTGCCCAGATTGCCGGAACTGTTGTGATGTGTGGAATGCGTGCGGCGCCAGACATCATAAGGTGTCAGCGTCAGAACTCCGATCGAGCGTCCAACCCAGTCACTGACCGTCCGGTTCTTGAAGAACGCGCCGTGCCCGCAATCGTGCTGGATGGCAAACAGGCGCAACAGAAAGGCCGCGTTGAGAACGGAAATCGCAAAAGCCAGCCAATAGCTGACCGACAGCGACATCCAGGACAAAGCCCAGAGCGCGAAGAAGGGGATGACACTGACGCCCAGCTCAAACGCGCTGCGCAGCTGGTCGGGTTCGCGATATTTGGCAAGCGTTGTTACCCAGTCACGTGCAGCGGTAGTCTCCGGCTGTTTCCGGGTCGAGAGAGTGGTTTCAGTCATGCGCCTGCCAAGTTCTTGTTTGTGGCAATCCGGATAGACTACCGCCCGGTCATGGCAAGCGATAATTGCCAAAATCGCCATATTTCGTGCTCGATTTTCGGTCAGACCCCGGTGAAGGTGTCCTTTTGGGTTCACCCGCGGGGCCGGTCCCGGGGCTTTTGCCGGTCATGACAAGCGGCTGGCGATCTACAGTCTTGCCAAGCCCTGCCATCGGGCCTATACGCCTGCGGTGGCTTTTTGGCCGCGAGAATCAAAACCAAGAAATGCCGTGTTTGGCCCATCACGCTTCGGGGGTCATATCCGGCTTAGGAGAAGCGAAATGAAACTGAACGAATTGCGCGACAATCCTGGCGCCGCCCCAAAACGCACCCGCGTTGGCCGTGGTCCGGGTTCCGGCAAAGGTAAAATGGGTGGCCGTGGTATCAAAGGCCAGAAATCCCGCTCGGGTGTGGCCATCAATGGCTACGAGGGCGGTCAGATGCCCTTGTACCAGCGTCTGCCCAAGCGTGGCTTCAACAAGCCAAACCGCAAGGAATTCGCCGTCATCAACCTGGGCCTGATCCAGAAATTCGTCGAAGCCGGCAAGCTGGACGCCAAGGCCGCGATCACCGAAGACGCTCTGGTTGCGTCCGGTCTGGTCCGCCGCAAGCTGGACGGTATCCGCGTTCTGGCCAAAGGCGAGATCAGCGCCAAGGTTGATCTGGAAGTGACCGGTGCGTCGAAAGCTGCCGTCGAGGCAGTTGAAAAAGCGGGCGGTTCACTGAAAGTCACAAAAGCCGCTGCGGCAGAGTAAGCGCTTGTGAGCGGGCAAAGACCCGCTTACATAGACTTCAGAGTTTTCCAAGACGCCGTCCGAGCCGGAAAACGGTTCCGGGCGGCGTTTGCATAAGAGAGACCGACTTTATGGTATCAGCAGCAGAACAAATGGCAGCCAACACAAGCTGGGCTGCCCTTGGCAAGGCCACCGATCTGCGCAACCGCATCCTGTTCACGCTGGGTTTGCTGATCGTCTATCGTCTGGGCACCTTCATTCCGGTGCCGGGGATCGACGGAGCAGCATTGCGCGAGTTCATGGAGCAGGCGGGGCAGGGCATCGGCGGTATGGTTTCGATGTTTACAGGCGGGGCGCTTGGCCGAATGGGCATCTTTGCCCTTGGCATCATGCCCTATATCTCGGCCTCGATCATCGTGCAGCTGCTGACGTCGATGGTTCCCGCGCTCGAACAGCTCAAGAAAGAGGGCGAGCAGGGCCGCAAGAAGATCAACCAATACACCCGTTTCGGCACCGTGGCGCTGGCCACCGTCCAGGCCTATGGTCTGGCCGTTTCGCTGGAATCGGGCGATCTGGCGACCGATCCGGGGCTGTATTTCCGCATGTCGACCATGATCACACTGGTCGGCGGCACCATGTTCCTGATGTGGCTGGGTGAGCAGATCACCGCACGCGGCATCGGCAACGGTATCTCTCTGATCATTTTCGTCGGCATCATCGCCGAGGTCCCCGCCGCCCTGGCGCAGTTCTTCGCGTCGGGCCGTTCGGGCGCAATCAGCCCCGCCGTGATCGTTGGCGTGATCGTGATGGTGATTGCCGTCATCATGTTCGTGGTCTTCATGGAACGGGCGCTGCGAAAGATTCATATTCAGTACCCGCGCCGTCAGGCCGGGATGAAAATCTACGAAGGCGGCTCCAGCCACTTGCCGGTCAAGGTCAACCCCGCGGGCGTGATCCCGGCGATCTTTGCCAGCTCGCTGCTGCTGCTGCCGGTGACGATCTCGACCTTCTCGTCGGGCGCGGCAAATGGGCCGGTCATGTCGTGGCTGCTGGCCAATTTCGGCCCCGGACAGCCGCTGTATCTGCTGTTCTTCGCGTCGATGATCGTGTTCTTTGCGTATTTCTACACGTTCAACGTGTCGTTCAAACCGGATGATGTGGCGGACAACCTGAAAAAGCAGAACGGGTTCGTGCCCGGTATCCGCCCGGGTAAGAAAACCGCCGAGTATCTGGAATACGTGGTCAACCGCGTGCTGGTTCTGGGGTCGGCCTATCTGGCACTGGTCTGCCTGCTGCCCGAGATTCTGCGCAACCAGTTTGCCATCCCGTTCTATTTCGGCGGCACCTCGGTTCTGATTATCGTCTCCGTGACCATGGATACGATCCAGCAGGTTCAGAGCCATCTTCTGGCGCATCAATACGAAGGGCTTATCGAAAAGTCTCAACTGCGCGGCAAAAGCAAGAAACGCGGCAGGAAGGGACCCTCTCGTCGATGAATATCATTCTGTTGGGCCCCCCGGGGGCTGGGAAAGGAACGCAGGCCCGTCACCTGGTGGAAACACGCGGCATGGTGCAGCTCAGCACGGGCGACATGCTGCGCGAGGCCAAGACCTCGGGCACCGAGATGGGCCGGAAGGTTGCGGCGATCATGGATGCGGGCAAGCTGGTCACCGATGAAATCGTGATCGGCCTGATCGAAGAGAAACTGACCACCGAAACAGGGGCCGGTTTCATCTTTGACGGCTTTCCCCGCACGCTGGCGCAGGCCGATGCTCTGGCCGCTTTGCTGGCCAAGCTGGGCCAGTCGCTGCACACCGTGATCGAGATGCGCGTTGATGACGACGCGCTGGTGGGCCGGATCACCGCACGCTCAACCTGTGGCGGATGTGGTGAAGTCTATAACGACAACACCAAGCCAATTCCGGCGGATGGCAAATGCACCAATTGCGGCAAGGAAAATGACTTCCAGCGCCGCGCCGATGACAACGAAGACAGCCTGCGCACACGGTTGATGGAGTACTATAAAAAGACCTCGCCGCTGATCGGTTATTACTACGCCAAGGGCGATCTGCGTCCGGTGAATGGGCTGGCGGATATCAAGGAAGTCACCGCGTCGATCGAGGCGATACTGGGTTAGTCCGCCGGGACTTCGTATGATTTATCGAAACGCAGCTGTGCCTCCTGAATTGGAGCCAAAGATTGATCTTTATAGAGATCTTTTGGAAGAGGGGCGCAGCCTTTTCATAAAGTCTACGAAGCGATGGTTCTTGCTTGGATTACCCATCGTTGCATTGTGGCTGTTCTTGGCAGAGTACATTTTGCAGCATATCAGCGTGTCTCTGTTTTACCTCCTTACTGTATTTGGTCTACCTGCTTTGATCACGTGGGACATCCGTCGTAAGCGTGATGCTTTGCAAAACCAGATTTTAGCTATTCAGTATGAGTTTCAACGAATGGGATTGAGCATCGCTCACGATCCAGGGTCAAACATCAGCGTTGATAAGTGGTCTTAACTGCTCCAAAGTTCGCGATATCTAGGCTTTTGAGTTCTCTGTAATTACCATCGAGATTGATGGTCCTCGTTTCGGACTTGACGCCAGCGCCAAAAGCCCATATCGACCCCCATCCCTAAAGGGAATCAAGACCGCATGCGGGATTCGTCCCAATTGCCCCGACCACCTCGAATAATACTGGACCCTCTGGCGTCACTGCCACGGTAAAGTGTTGTGAAAAAAGGTTCCGGAGTTACGGAACCGCAACAAAAAGGAAAGTGACACGTGGCACGTATTGCCGGCGTAAACATCCCGACTGCAAAGCGGGTTCCAATCGCCCTTACATATATCACCGGTATCGGCAACACCTCGGCCAACGCGATCTGCGAAGCCGTGGGCATTGAAGCGCACCGCCGCGTCAATGAACTGTCGGATGCCGAAGTTCTGGCCATCCGCGAACATATCGACGCCAACTACACCGTCGAAGGTGACCTGCGTCGCGAAGTTCAGATGAACGTCAAGCGTCTGATGGACCTGGGCTGCTATCGCGGTCTGCGTCACCGCCGCAACCTGCCGGTTCGCGGTCAGCGTACCCACACCAACGCTCGTACCCGCAAAGGCCCCGCAAAGGCCATTGCCGGTAAGAAGAAATAAGGGAGGGTCTGACCGATGGCACGCGATAAGACTCGCATCAAGCGCAAAGAGCGCAAGAACATCGCATCGGGCGTTGCCCATGTGAACTCGACCTTCAACAACACCAAGATCCTGATCTCGGACGTACAGGGCAACGCCATCTCGTGGTCGTCTGCCGGTACCATGGGCTTCAAGGGATCGCGGAAATCTACCCCGTATGCCGCGCAGATGGCTGCGGAAGACGCAGGCAAGAAAGCGCAGGAACATGGCGTCAAGACGCTGGAAGTCGAAGTTCAAGGCCCCGGTTCGGGTCGTGAGTCGGCTCTGCGCGCACTGGCTGCCGTGGGCTTCAACATCACGTCGATCCGTGACGTGACCCCGATTGCTCACAACGGCTGCCGTCCGCCGAAGCGTCGTCGCGTCTAAGCGATCTGAAATTAAGCTGGGGCTGTGTTTTTACACGGCCCCAGCACGTCATTTTGAACCTCGGGCGTCTGCACCTTGTTGGTCATGGGGCGCGGGCAGGAATGGAGGGATTACATGATCCACAAGAATTGGGCAGAATTGATCAAGCCGACCCAGCTGGAAGCCAAGCCGGGCAACGACCCTGCGCGTCAGGCGACTCTGGTTGCCGAACCGCTGGAGCGTGGTTTTGGTCTGACCCTGGGCAACGCCCTGCGTCGCGTCCTGATGAGCTCGCTGCAAGGCGCGGCCATCACCAGCGTCCAGATCGACAACGTCCTGCACGAGTTCTCCTCGGTTGCGGGCGTGCGTGAAGACGTCACCGACATCATCCTGAACCTCAAGCAGGTTGCCCTGCGCATGGAAGTCGAAGGCCCCAAGCGCCTGTCGATCAATGCCAAAGGTCCGGCAATCGTTACCGCAGGTGACATCAGCGAAAGCGCAGGTATCGAGGTTCTGAACCGCGATCACGTCATCTGTCACCTGGACGACGGCGCCGACCTGTTCATGGAGCTGACCGTCAACACCGGTAAGGGTTACGTTTCGGCTGAAAAGAACAAGCCGGAAGATGCGCCCATCGGCCTGATCCCGATCGACGCGATCTATTCGCCGGTCAAGAAAGTCGCCTACGACGTGCAGCCGACCCGCGAAGGTCAGGTTCTGGACTATGACAAGCTGACCCTGAAGATCGATACCGACGGTTCGATCACCCCCGATGACGCACTGGCCTACGCCGCGCGCATCCTGCAGGATCAGCTGTCGATCTTCGTCAACTTCGACGAGCCGGAATCGGCAAACCGTCAGGACGAAGACGATGGTCTGGAGTTCAACCCGCTGCTGCTGAAGAAAGTGGACGAGCTGGAACTGTCGGTCCGTTCGGCAAACTGCCTAAAGAACGACAACATCGTCTATATCGGCGACCTGATCCAGAAGACCGAAGCCGAGATGCTGCGCACCCCGAACTTCGGCCGCAAGTCGCTGAACGAGATCAAGGAAGTGCTGTCCGGCATGGGTCTGCACCTCGGCATGGATGTCGAGGATTGGCCGCCCGACAACATCGAAGATCTGGCAAAGAAATTCGAAGACGCATTCTAAGCATCTTCGGCTGCGGCGGCGGGTCCAACCTGCCGTCGCAGGTTTTGTACATTTCGGACCAATGGGGTCTGAAAGCCGGTACAAAACGTACAATCCGGGCAATCCTGCCCCAAGGTGAGCCTCTGACACGCATCGGAGGCCGGACAAAGCAAAACGCGAAAGAAGGAATTGAAAAATGCGTCACGCACGTGGTTACCGCCGCCTGAACCGTACTCATGAGCACCGCAAGGCTCTGTTTGCAAACATGGCTGGCTCGCTCATCGAACATGAGCAGATCAAGACAACTCTGCCCAAAGCAAAAGAACTGCGCCCGATCATCGAAAAACTGATCACCCTGGGCAAGCGCGGCGACCTGCACGCCCGCCGTCAGGCCGCAGCACAGCTGAAAGAAGACAAAGACGTCGCCAAGCTGTTCGAAGTTCTGGGCCCCCGCTATGCTGAGCGTCAGGGCGGTTATGTCCGCATCCTGAAAGCCGGATTCCGCTATGGTGACATGGCTCCGATGGCGATCATCGAATTCGTCGATCGCGACATCGATGCCAAAGGCGCCGCGGACAAAGCCCGCGCTGCCGCCGAAGAGGCCGCAGCCGAAGAATAAGCACAACGGTCATCGACCTGATGCGCCTGCCCGAGCAATCGGGCGGGCTTTTTTGTGCCTCAGCTAACCAATTGCCTTCATTCGATTTGCGCCATAAGTTCAGGCTGTTATGGCAAGTGAACCCGCAGCAGGATACTCGGGCAAACCGCTCTGGGCGAAACTGGGATTCAAACCCGGATACATGGTCCGTACGCTCAACGCCCTTGCCCATTATGCAAACCTGACAGCGGGTGCCGACGGTGTTCTGTTCGACCCCGTAGCCGATCTCGCGGATGCGGTTCACATGTTCCTGAACCACCCGAACCAGATCGCCGAAATGGCCGCTGAGCAAATCGCCCACATACGGCCCGGAGGAATGCTGTGGGTGTCCTGGGCCAAGAAATCTTCGCCACTGCACGCAGGTGTGACCGAGGATATGCTGCGCAGTGAAATCCTGCCGCTGGGCTGGGTCGACGTGCAGGTTTGCGCGGGTGACGCCGATTGGTCCGGGCTCAAGTTCCTGCGCCGCCGAAGCTGAGCGCGCGGCTTGCATTTATCGCCTTTGCCCCGCATATCCCAAGGATGATCTAATCCGGAGCCCCCATGATCCGCGTATCCATTATTTCTCTTATGATTGTCATGGCCCTGCCAGCATTTGCCGAAACCCGCGTCCCGCAATCACAGTCCGAAATCTCTCTGGGCTTTGCTCCGGTGGTCAAAAAGGCCTCGCCTGCGGTGGTGAATATCTACGCCAAGATCGTGCGGCAGGGGCGGGCCAGCCCGTTTTATTCGGACCCGTTCTTTCGGGATTTCTTCGGCGGCAGCCTGGGAACACCGCAGCCGCGGGTTCAGAATTCGCTGGGCTCCGGGGTCATCCTGTCTGAAGATGGTTACGTTGTGTCCAACTACCATGTTGTAGGCTCGGCGACCGAGATCAGGGTCGTGACAACCGATCGGCGCGAGTTTTCTGCCACGGTCGTACTGGGGCACGAAGAAAGCGATATTGCGATCCTGCGTCTGGAAGAGGCGCAAGATCTGCCCTACCTGACCCTGCGCGATTCCGATCAGGTCGAGGTTGGCGAACTGGCCCTTGCCATCGGCAACCCGTTCGGGGTGGGGCAGACGGTGTCCTCTGGCATCATCTCGGGCTTGGCGCGTACAGGTACGGCGACGGGCAATGCGCGCGGGTATTTCATTCAGACAGATGCAGCGATCAATCCGGGGAATTCCGGCGGTGCGCTGATTGATATGAACGGGGACCTGATCGGGATCAACACGTCTATTCTGACACGCTCGGGCGGGTCGAATGGCATCGGTTTTGCCATCCCCGCAAATCTTGTGGCCGAGTTCCTGAAACAGGCACAGCAGGGCAATGACAGTTTTGTCAGCCCTTGGGCAGGCATGACCGGTCAGCATATGAGCGCGGATATTGCTGAATCCCTTGGTCTTGCCATCCCACTGGGTGTTGTCATCTCGGACCTGCATGACCTTAGCCCGCTGCGCGAGGCGGGGCTTAAGGTGGGGGATGTCGTGACCCATGTGGACGGGGACGAAGTGAACTCACCTGCCGAGATGAAGTTTCGCATGTCTGTCGCAGGGGTTGGGGGAACATCGGTTCTGACACGGCTGCGTGGCACCCAGAGCGAAGAGGTTGAGGTGGCACTGATCAAAGCGCCCGAAGTCCCGGCGGCTGAAGAGACGACATTGGATGAAGACACTGTCCTGCCGGGGCTGGTGGTGTCCCGCGTCAACCCTGCGGTGATCTCTGATATGGGCTTGCCACTGTCCCAGACAGGTGTCGTTGTTGTTGATCCCGGTCCCTATGGTGGACGCGCGGGTTTGCGATCGGGGGATATTCTTGAAAGCATCAATTCCAATGACATCGAACGTCCTGGGGATGTAGAGAATGCGCTGACAGATCCGGGTCGTCGTGTGCAGATGGGTCTTCTGCGCGGTGGCCGGTCAGTCTCATTGCGGTTCCGGCTGTAACCCGTGAGCGATCTGTTCGATACCGGGCCAACGGAACCCACCGCTGCGCCACACCGTCCCCTGGCGGACCGGTTGCGCCCGCAGACTCTTGCCGAGGTCATCGGTCAGGAACAGGTTCTTGGCCCGAATGCGCCGCTGGGGGTCATGCTGGCGTCGGGCAGTCTGTCCAGCCTGATCTTCTGGGGGCCGCCCGGTGTCGGAAAGACGACGATCGCACGGTTGCTGGCGCAGGAAACCGATCTGCATTTCGTTCAGATCAGTGCGATTTTCACCGGTGTGCCGGATTTGAAGAAGGTTTTCGAAGCGGCCAAGATCAGGCGTCAGAATGGGCAGGGGACCTTGCTGTTCGTGGACGAGATTCACCGCTTCAACAAGGCACAGCAGGACGGTTTTCTGCCGCATATGGAGGACGGCACGATCCTTCTTGTCGGGGCAACGACCGAGAACCCGTCCTTTGAGCTGAACGCCGCTGTTCTCAGCCGGTCGCAGGTTCTGGTGCTGGAACGGCTTGGCCTTTCCGATCTTGAACGCCTGACCCAGCGTGCCGAAAAAGAGCTGGGCCGCGCGTTGCCGTTGACACCCGCAGCCCGCGATGCGTTGCAGGAAATGGCCGATGGGGACGGACGGGCGTTGTTGAACCTGATCGAACAGGTTTCGGCTTGGAAGGTTGATGCGCCGTTGGACACGGACGCGCTGTCGACGCGTCTGATGCGGCGGGCGGCGAAATATGACAAGTCGGGCGATGAACATTACAACCTGATTTCAGCCCTGCACAAATCGGTACGCGGGTCCGACCCGGACGCGGCGCTGTACTGGTTCGCGCGAATGCTGACAGGGGGCGAAGACCCGCGCTATCTGGCGCGTCGGATCACACGGATGGCGGTCGAGGATATCGGTCTGGCCGACCCGCAGGCGCAGGCCATATGCCTGCAATCCTGGGAAACGTATGAGCGGCTCGGCTCCCCCGAAGGTGAGCTGGCGCTGGCGCAGGCGCTGGTCTATCTGGCCCTGGCCCCGAAATCCAACGGCGCCTATGTCGGCTATAAGGCAGCGATGCGGCTGGCCAAGCAATCGGGAAGCGAGCCACCGCCCAAACATATCCTGAATGCCCCCACATCACTGATGAAGGATCAGGGATATGGTGCCGGCTACGCGTATGACCATGACGCCGAAGACGGGTTTTCCGGTCAGAACTATTTCCCCGAAACGATGAAACGCCCGGTTCTGTATCAACCGGTCGAGCGTGGGTTCGAGCGTGAGCTGAAAAAGCGCCTCGATTACTTCGCCAAGCTTCGGACCCAGCGCAACAGCTAGGCTGGCTGGGAATGCACTGATCGTGCCGAGAAGTGGCGGGCGGCGCTGAGCCCTCGCGAACGCCAAAGGTTCCTGTCTGATACCTTGACTCTTGCCGCGTTGCGCGCGAGAGACCCCCATGATTTCTGGGATACGGACAAAGACGCAATCCGGGCGGATCACCCGCGCGGCGCAAGGGGCAATGGCATGAGTGGCGTACAGATGATTACAGTCGCTGAAGGGGACGGCGATCAGCGTGTGGACCGCTGGTTGCGCCGCCTGTTCCCGCATGTCAGCCAGGGCCGCATCGAAAAGATGTGCCGCAAGGGGGAACTGCGCGTGGATGGCAGCCGGGCCAAGGCCTCGACCCGATTGGAGGTCGGGCAGGTGGTTCGTGTGCCGCCGTTGCCGGGGCCAGATCACAAACCGGTTGAGGTCAGGCATCGTATCTCGGATGCGGATGCCAAGATGATCCAGTCCTGCGTGATCTACCGTGATGATCACATTCTGGCCCTGAACAAGCCGCAGGGCCTGCCGGTTCAGGGCGGCAGCGGGCAGACCCGGCATGTCGACAGCCTGTCCGAGGCGTTGCGGTTTGGGTATGACGAAAACCCGCGTCTGGTTCACCGCCTGGACAAGGACACGTCAGGTGTTCTGCTGCTGGCCCGCACGCGCGAAGCCGCAAAGGGGCTGACAGCCGCTTTCCGTCACCGCGACACGCGCAAGATTTACTGGGCGCTGGTTGCAGGTGTTCCCACGCCATATCTGGGTGAAATCAAGACGGGTCTTGTGAAAGCAGCTGGTCATGGCGCGCACGGCGAGGGTGAAAAGATGATCCCCGTCCATATGAACGAGATCGACAGCACCCCCGGTGCGAAACGGGCACATACACATTATGCGACCCTCTACCGTGTGGCCGGGCGCGCCGCTTGGGTCGCGATGGAGCCAATCACGGGCCGCACCCACCAACTGCGCGCGCATATGGCAGCGATCGGGCATCCGATCATCGGCGACGGCAAATACGGTGGCTCGGGGCAGGAAAACCTGGGTGATGGCTGGGGCGCGCAACTGGGTGGGATCATCAGCAAAAAGCTGCATCTGCACGCGCGGCGACTGTCATTCCTGCATCCGACAACGCGCAAACCTGTGACCGTGACAGCGCCCTTGCCGGAACATATGAAACACAGCTGGGACACCTTCGGCTGGACCGAGGATCTGGCCGCCGACGACCCGTTTGAGGCGCTGCAATGAGCGCACCCCTGCGGCTGGTTCTGTTTGATGTAGATGGTACTCTGGTCGACAGTCAGGGCAGTATCGTTCACGCCATGACCACCAGCTTTCAGGCCGCTTCGATCCCTGTACCGACGCGAGAGGTGATCCTGTCCATCGTCGGGCTGTCCCTGCCACATGCTATCGCACGGTTAGTGCCGGACCAACCTTCCTCGGTCCAGAACGATCTCGTTGAAGGGTATAAGGAAGCCTATCACGCGCATCGTGTGGATATGGGCGCGGCCAGCTCTCCGCTCTATCCCGGTGCGAGAGAGGCGATTGAAGCCTTGCACGCCGTGCCCGAAGTGCTTCTTGGGGTGGCAACCGGCAAATCCCAGCGCGGGCTTGATGCGTTGATCGAAGTGCATGGGCTTGAGCCCTACTTCGTCACCCGGCAGGTTGCCGACCACCATCCGTCGAAACCGCATCCATCCATGGTGCAGACCGCGTTGACCGAGACTGGTGTCGAACCCGACTGCGCGGTGATGGTCGGCGATACAAGCTATGACATGGACATGGCTGCCGCTGCCGGAGTGCGCGGCATCGGCGTGGCATGGGGGTACCATGATCGGTCTGCTTTGACCTCGGCCACCTGCGTGATTGAGACCTTTGACCAGTTGCCCAATGCGCTGGCCGGGATATGGAACTGAAACATGAGCGACTGGAAACCGAAACGCTTCTGGAAAGAAAGCCGGATCACCGAGGTCGACGGCGGGTTTACGGTTGAACTAGATGGCCGCCGCGTCAAGACCCCTGCCAAAGCGGCGTTGATCCTGCCGACCCGCGCCATGGCCGAAGCGGTTGCGGCAGAATGGGATGCCCAGCAGAAAGAGGTAGATCCGTCGACAATGCCATGCACCCGTTCGGCGAATGCGGCAATCGACAAGGTTCGGTCCCAGCACGGGGAAGTTGCCGATATGCTTGCGGATTATGGCGATTCCGACCTGCTATGTTATCGGGCGACACACCCGTCAGAGTTGCAGGAACGTCAAAGCGCCGAATGGGACCCGGCGCTGGACTGGGCCGAGGCCGCGCTGTCTGCTCGCTTGCAGCCAGTTATCGGTGTGCTGCACAAGCCGCAATCTGATGCTGCCCTGTCGGCGCTGCGTGCTCGCGTCCACGCGCTGGATGCGTTTCAACTGGCGGCGTTCCACGATCTGGTCAGCTTGTCGGGGTCATTGATTCTCGGGTTTGCGGCGGCCATGGATTGGCGCGAACCAGCCGAAATTTGGCACATTTCGCGGCTGGACGAAACCTGGCAGGTCGAACAATGGGGTCACGATGACGAGGCCCATGTGGTCGCCGAAACGAAGAAAGCCGCGTTTCTGCATGCTAAACGCTTCTTTGATATGTCGGTTTGATCCTTATTTTCCGATTTTTGGCCAAATGTTCAAATTGGTTGGGGTCTGATCCATCGTTTTCGATGATCCGACCCTTGACGTTTGTTTATGAATACGCCCAAACTCAGTGCCACTAAAGGGGAGACACCTTTGGAGTAACCTATCCGGCATCCACTTGCCGGGCAGAGCCGCCTCTGATGGGGCGGGAAATCAGGAAGAGGTAAAAATGAAAAAATCCGTAATCTTGGGCGCGGCAACGATTGCCGGTCTTGCTGCTGGCGCAGCCGTGGCAGGGACCGTTGACGACGTTAAAGCGCGCGGCAAGCTGAACTGTGGCGTGACCACCGGTCTGGTTGGCTTTGCTGCTCCCGATGCCAATGGCGAATGGCAGGGCTTTGACGTATCGCTGTGCCGTGCCGTTGCTGCTGCTGTTCTGGGCGATGCAAGCGCGGTAGAATTCGTTCCGACCACCGGTAAGACACGTTTTACCGCTCTGGCCTCGGGCGAGATCGACATGCTGGCGCGTAACACCACCTGGACCTTCAGCCGCGACGTCGACCTGAAGTTCGAATTCACCGGTGTGAACTACTATGACGGTCAGGGCTTTATGGTTCCCAAGGCACTGGGCGTAAGCTCGGCCAAGGAACTGGACGGCGCAACCGTTTGTATCCAGACCGGCACCACAACCGAGCTGAACCTGGCGGACTTCTTCCGTTCGAACAACATCAGCTACGAACCGGTTCCGATCGAAACCAACGCCGAAGCACAGCAGCAGTACCTGGCTGGCGCATGTGACGTTTACACCACCGACGCTTCGGGTCTGGCGGCAACCCGCGCCACATTCGAAAACCCCGGTGATCACATCCTGCTGCCTGAAATCATCTCGAAAGAGCCGCTGGGCCCGCTGGTCCGTCACGGCGACCACGAGTGGGGCGACGTTGTGCGCTGGACTCTGAACGCGCTGATCTCGGCTGAAGAACTGGGCGTAACCTCGGCCAATATCGATGAACTGGCCGCTGGCACCGAAAACCCCGAAATCAACCGCCTGCTGGGTACCGAAGGCACCCTGGGCGAGATGCTGGGTCTGAACGCTGACTGGGCAGCCAAGGCGATCAAAGCCGGCGGCAACTATGGCGAAGTGTTTGCCAAGAACATCGGTGAAGAAACCCCGATTGGTCTGGCACGCGGCCTGAACGCACAGTGGACCGAAGGCGGCCTGCTGTACTCGCCGCCTTTCCGCTAATATCGACGGAGAAGGGCGCAGGGCAACCTGCGCCCTTTTTCCATCCATAAGAATCACGCCCGTACGGTTTTGAGCAGGGATCAACTCTGCCGACATATTTACGGGATGCACGGGGATATACATAGGTCATGACGACTCTCACTGACCCGCCGAAGGAGCAGTTCCGGCTGTCCATGCTCCTTTATGATACGCGGTACCGATCTGCGACCATCCAGGTCATTGCAATGATTGGTTTTATGCTTCTGGCAGCCTGGATCATTTCCAATACCATCCAAAACCTCGAAGCGCTTGGAAAACCGGTTGAGTTCGGCTTTTTCGCAGAACCGGCCAGTTACGATATCAACCAGCGCTTGCTTGAATACGATTCGCGCGACAGTCACTTGCGCGCGGCCTTTATCGGCTTGCTGAACACACTGGTTGTGGCGGTTCTTGGTTGTATCACAGCAACGATAGTCGGTGTTTTGGTTGGTGTTCTGCGCCTGTCCAACAACTGGCTGGTTGCGCGTATCATGACCGTCTATGTCGAGATGTTCCGCAACGTACCTGTGCTGCTGTGGATCGTTCTGGCCATGGCCATTCTGATCGAAAGCCTGCCAGCACCAAGGGCGTTCCGCGGAGAAAACCCAGAAGCCACGATGAATCTGTTCGATTCTGTCGCGGTGACCAATCGCGGGGTCTATATCCCGGAGTTCCTGTTCTCGCGCAGCCTGGGTGATATACACATCTTCGGTGCGTCGAGCCTGCGGTTCGATATCTCGCTGGACCTGATCGCCATTCTGATCGTGCTTGGTGGCAGCATCTTTGCGATGCGCAAGGTGTCCGCCTGGGCACAAGCCAAGCAAGAGGCATCCGGTGATCGTCCGACTATCTGGCACATCCAGCTGGGTATTCTGTTTGTGCCGATGATTGTCCTTCTCACCATCCTGGGGTTTCACCTTGGTTTCCCTGAGCTGAAAGGCTTCAACTTTACCGGCGGCACACATTTGCGTAACTCGTTGATCGCGCTGTGGCTGGCCTTGTCGCTTTACACGGCGGCCTTCATCGCCGAGATCGTTCGTGCGGGTATCCTGGCCATCTCAAAAGGCCAAACCGAAGCCGCATCGGCGCTGGGTCTGCGCCCGGGCCGGACCATGCGCCTTGTGATCCTGCCGCAGGCATTGCGGGTGATCATTCCGCCCATGATCTCGAACTACCTGAACCTGACCAAGAACTCGTCACTGGCGATCGCGGTCGGATATATGGACATCACGGGGACCCTTGGCGGCATCACCATGAACCAGACCGGTCGCGAGCTGGAATGTGTTCTGCTGTTGATGCTGGTCTATCTGTCCATCTCGCTGAGCATCTCAGGGGTGATGAACTGGTACAACAACCGTGTAAAACTGGTGGAGCGGTAATATGAGTGATGTTTCATTTGTCCGCACGGAAATGCTGCCCGAGCAGGCACCGCCTGCTTCCGAGGTCGGTGCGCTGGGATGGGTCAAGCACAACCTGTTCTCAAGTTGGTTTAACACGATCCTGACGGTGGTTTCGCTTTATGCGATCTACTACGTGCTGTCAGGTGTTCTGCCATGGATTTTCCAGTCCGTGTGGAATGCCGACTCTCTCAACGAGTGCCGCGAGATCATGATGGCCACCTGGGGGTCGACCCATGGGCACGCCTGCTGGGCGGTTATCAATGACCGATGGTTACAGTTGCTGTTCGGCTTCTATCCAAGCCATCTGTACTGGAGACCGATCCTTGCGCTGGTTCTGTTGCTGGTCGCATTGGCGCCGGTTCTGTATTCGGATCGCGTCCCAACCAAGATGCTGATCTTCACGGCAATCTACCCGTTCCTGATGCCGTTCCTGATGTGGGGCGGAACCATCTGGGGGCCAATCTCGGCCGCGCTTGGGTTTGTCGTCGGTTGGTTCGTGTATTCGGTCCTCAGCAAGCAGGTGAGTGAACTGGTGGGTATGATCGGTGCGGTCGTTGCCGCAGTGATCTGGTGGCTGGTGCTGTCCAGCTATTTCACGGGCGCGTTGGACTCGGTTCTGCCGATTGGCATCGAAGCTGTTGAAAGCCGTCAGTTCGGTGGTTTCATGCTGGCGATCCTGCTGGGCGTTGTGGCCATTGGTGTCTCACTTCCGATCGGTATCGTTCTGGCGCTGGGGCGTCAGTCGGACCTGCTAATCGTCAAATACCTGTGCGTGGGCTTTATCGAGTTCATTCGCGGTGTGCCGCTGATCACCTTGTTGTTCGTGGCGTCGCTGCTTCTGAACCTGTTCCTGCCACCGGGCACCAACTTTGACATCATCCTGCGGGTGATGATCATGATGACCCTGTTCTCGGCGGCCTACATGGCCGAGGTGATCCGGGGTGGTCTGGCTGCCCTGCCACGAGGACAGTACGAAGGCGCCGACAGTCTGGGCCTGAACTACTGGCAGGCGCAGAGGCTGATCATCATGCCGCAAGCCCTGAAAATCTCAATTCCGGGCATCGTGAGCACATTCATCGGGATCTTCAAGGATACGACGCTGGTGTCGATTATCGGGTTGTTCGACGTGATCGGATTGGCATCTGCTATCCGCGCCGACACAGCCTGGAACGGCATCTATTGGGAACTGTTCGCGTTCATCGCGTTCCTGTTCTTCATCGTCTGCTTCTCTATGTCCCGTTATTCCATGTATCTGGAGCGCAAGCTTCAGACTGGCCACCGTTAAGGAGTTCAACACATGTCTGAACTTGCAATTGACCGCGAAATCGACCGTTCCAAAATGCAGGTGAGCGACGAGGTCGCCATCGAAATCACCAACATGAACAAGTGGTACGGTTCCTTTCACGTGCTGCGCGACATCAATCTGACCGTCAATCAGGGCGAGCGGATTGTTATTGCGGGTCCGTCCGGGTCAGGGAAATCTACCCTGATCCGCTGCCTGAACGCGCTGGAGGAACACCAGCAGGGCACGATCATCGTGGATGGGACCGAGCTGTCGAATGACCTCAAGAACATCGACAAGATCCGGTCCGAGGTTGGCATGGTGTTCCAGCACTTCAACCTGTTCCCGCACCTGACCATTCTGGAGAACTGCACGCTGGCGCCGATCTGGGTGCGCAAGACGCCCAAGAAAGAGGCCGAAGAGCGCGCGATGCATTTCCTGGAGAAGGTGAAAATCCCCGAGCAGGCCGACAAGTATCCTGGTCAGCTTTCGGGTGGTCAGCAGCAGCGTGTGGCGATCGCCCGCTCACTGTGCATGATGCCGCGGATCATGTTGTTCGACGAACCGACATCGGCGTTGGACCCGGAGATGATCAAAGAGGTGCTCGACACCATGATCGAACTGGCCGAGGAAGGCATGACCATGCTGTGCGTGACGCACGAGATGGGCTTTGCCCGTCAGGTTGCCAACCGCGTGATCTTCATGGATGCGGGCCAGATCGTGGAACAGAACGAACCGGAAGAGTTCTTCAACAACCCGCAAAGTGAGCGGACCAAACTGTTCCTCAGCCAGATTCTGGGACACTGAACGTTTCAAGATGGTGGAAAGGCGGGGTTTTGTCCCGCCTTTTTCTATTCCAGCAACTCACGCGCGGTGGTGAAACCCAGCACAGTGCCCGTATGCCAGCGCACGTCCGACCAGCTGTCGGCGTCAAATGTCATCACAGTTGTTGCACAAGTCGGATAGTCTAAAAAGCGCATGTGATCCGGCGACTGTCGCACAAGTTGGCTGGCGAACTCGGCGATGCCGGGGTTATGGCCCAGCATCAATATTACGGGTTCCGTAGCGCCTGCCAATTCACGCAACATGTCTTCTGCGTCGGCGTGGTAGAGCGCTTTGTGAAAGCGGACCTTATCGGCCTTTAACCCCATTCCATCCCATGTCTCGCGGGTGCGGTTAGACGTCGAGCTGAGCACTTCATCCGGCATCCAGCCGTTTTCGCGCAGCCATGCACCAATGGCCGGGGCCGACCTGCGCCCGCGCTTGTTCAGGGGGCGTTCATGATCGGCAAGTCCTGGGTTATCCCAGCTGGATTTTGCGTGTCGCGTCAGGATCAGGGTGCGGGTCATGACGGATGAAAAGCCTTCATATGATGGGCTGATTGTTCGGGGTTGCGCCCTGCGCCCACGCTGAGCGGGCAGGCGAGACGGGCCAGACAGCCGCCTGTCATGCAGGTCTGACCCTCAGCAGTTTCAAGATGGTCGTGGCAGGCAACAAGGTCATAGAAGTTTTGCGCGTTCAGTGCGCCGACAGGGCAAGCTGTCGTGCACGGGGCGGCGCAGGTGTCACAGGGGGAAACGCCGGGCGCCTCAGGGATGGTAAGCTCATGGGCGAAATGCAGTGCGCCGCGATATGAGATCATCATGCCGACCGTGTCATGTACCAAGGCCCCCACCGGGCTGCTGAAGGTGCGTCCCGATTTCAGGGCCCAGTCGATGAAAGGCGCATAGGGTGGATCACCAAAGGGGAAATAGGCCTGTGCACCGAACGTATGTGCCATCTGGCCGACGACTCTGGTTGACCAGCGGTCTACTGGATCAGGCCCCCGCCATTCGGGCGAGGCTTTCAGAGCAGGCCAGAAATCAGAACCCGCGCCCAGCAAGATCAGCGTGCCTGTGTCGAGTTGCCGGGCTGCCACACGATGGGGATGCAGCGCGCCCATGACAATCAACCCCGCCTGACGCGCCGCGTGTTCAACGCGGCCATAAGTTCCCGCATCCGGGCCAGAGGAAGGTCGCGCGAGATCTGTCATCTTCCCTCGGCTGTTGCAGTGATCAGTCTGGCCGTATCAGAGACCCGGCGCCATGTTCTGTGAACAGTTCAAGCAGAACCGCATTTGGCGCACGCCCGTCAAGTATCACGACGGCCCGAACGCCGCTGCGCAGGGCGTCCAGGGCAGTTTCGGTCTTGGGGATCATGCCGCCTGCGATGGTGCCTTCGCGGGTCATTTCGCGGATCTGGCCGGCTTTCAGCTCGGTCACCACTTCACCAGCCGCGTTCTTGACGCCCGAGACATCAGTCAGCAGCAGAAGGCGGTCAGCTTTCAATGCCGAGGCAATCGCCCCGGCTGCCGTATCGCCGTTCACGTTGAACGTTTCACCCACACGGCCCGCACCCAGCGGGGCGATTACCGGGATCACATCATGTGAGAACAGATCATGCAGGATTTTCGGGTTCATCTCGGCAGGGGTGCCGACATAACCCAGCGACGCATCCGTCTGGTCGCAGATCATCAGGTTTGCATCCTTGCCCGACAAACCCACGGCCGAACCGCCCTGACCATTGATCGCCTGAACGATGCGCTTGTTCACCAGGCCAGACAGAACCATCTCGACAACTTCGACGGTTGCCGTGTCAGTCACGCGCTTGCCGTTCACAAAGTCGGACTGGATATTCAGCTTGTCCAGCATCGCGTTGATCATCGGACCACCGCCATGCACAACGACGGGGTTCACGCCGACCTGACGCATCAAGACGACATCGCGCGCAAAGCTCTCCATCGCCTCGTCACTGCCCATGGCGTGCCCGCCTAGCTTGATGACGACGATGGCTCCATCATAGCGCTGCAGATAGGGTAATGCGCTGTTCAGGGTTGCTGCGGTGGCGATCCAGTCCCGGTTCATGTCACGTGTCTTCATTGCTAAGGTCCCTCTGACCGTCCGTGTTAGGGCCTTTGCACCGCGCTGCCAAGGGCGAAGCTATTCCAGATGTGCAATGATCGAGCGCAGGGTCGGAATCCCGTCGCCTTTTTCGGACGAAGTCAGGACGATTTCCGGGAATGCTGCGGGATGTTTGGACAAGGCCGCGCGGGTTTGCTCCAGAACCTTTTCGCGCTCGTTGGCCTTGACCTTGTCGGCCTTGGTGAGAACGCATTGAAAGGTCACGGCACTGGTATCCAGCAATTTCATGATTTCAGCGTCGACCGGTTTTACCCCGTGTCGTGCGTCGATCAGGACAAAGGCACGGCGCAGTGTCTGACGACCGCTCAGGTATTGCTTGAGAAGCTTCTGCCATTTTTCCACCACGTTAACCGGTGCATTCGCATACCCATAGCCTGGCAGGTCCACCAGATAGAGGTCGGGGCCTTGCGTGAAGAAGTTGATTTCTTGCGTGCGGCCTGGTGTGTTCGAGGCACGCGCCAGACCCTTTGTTCCGGTTAACGCATTGATCAGGCTGGATTTGCCGACATTCGAGCGTCCGGCAAAGCAAACCTCCAACCGGTCAGGGGCGGGCAGGCCCGTCATGGCGACCACGCCTTTGACAAATTCGGACGGGCCGGCAAACAGTTTGCGACCGTGTTCTTTGGCGAAGTCATCCGGCTCTTCGGCCAGCGGAAACGGAAGCGTGGTCATAGCAACTCCAGCGTATCATTCAGGCGGATTTCACCACCCTGAACAACTTCTGCATAAACACCGAAATCCTGATGATCCCAGCTGTTCAGCGCGCCCAAAGTATCCGCGTCGCGTTCGCCGGTTTCCGGATTTGCGGTCGTGGCCAGACAGCGGGTGATACGCTCGCGAACCCGGAGTACGGTTTCGCCAATGCGAAGGTCACTGCCCAGCCAGTCGAATTCATCCCACTCAGGCAGGCCTTCGAACCAGATGTTTCCCCGCCACCGCGCCGCAGACAAAGACTGGCCCAGCTTTTGTTCAACAGCGCGATGAGAGGCCATGTTGCACAGGCTGATTGACGGGAAATCGGTATCGGTCATGCCGCGCCCGGGCACCCGGACAATTCGGGCAGACGCAGCACGGTCTGTGGGCATAAGCGGCTTTACCCAATCCAGGAAAACCGATTGCTCCGTGTCGGGGTGAAAGCTCAGATCCGGGCGGTCCGGGTGGTGCAAAGTGACCTGCTCGCCGTCCAGTTTCGCCCAAATCGCCATCAGCTTGGGAGCTTTTGAACCGCGGCTGAAATTCACACACGGGGCCCATTCCGTTCCGTCGGTCTTGGTCGCTTCATGGGCAACCGCCCAAACGCGATCCCCGGGCATGGTCTGCCCGGGGTTGAGGGTAATCAGGCTCAGGGCTTCACGCCCATGGCTTTTGATCGGGTGACGCCAAAGGCCTGAAACAGTTCCGCTCATTTCTTGTCCGTGTTCGGCAATCGCTTAAATCCGGATTTGATGTTTCCGAATACGTCCGGCGAATAGCCCTGACTGCGCATGATCAGATACTGTTGGGTAAAGGTGATCGTGTTGTTCGCAATCCAGTACACGACCAGACCGCTTGCAAAGCCGCCCAGCATGAACATGAAGACCCAGGGCATCCACGCGAAGATCATCGCTTGTGTGGCATCAGTTGGTGCCGGGTTCAGTTTCTGTTGCAGCCACATCGAGATCCCCAGCAGCAGCGGCAGAATACCGATAAAGATCAGCGCCATCAGGGTATCCGGTTGCGGGCCGGCCCAGGGCAGCAAGCCAAAGAGGTTCATGATTGAGGTCGGGTCAGGTGCGCTCAGGTCCTGGAAGGGGCCAAACCACGGTGCTTGACGCAGTTCGATTGTGACGAAAATCACCTTGTACAGCGAGAAGAAGATCGGGATCTGCAACAGGATTGGCAAACAACCGGCAGCGGGGTTCACCTTTTCCTTCTTGTACAGCTCCATCATGCCCTGCTGCATCTTCTGGCGGTCGTCGCCCGCGGCTTCTTTCAGGGCTTCCATCTGCGGTTGCAGTTCCTTCATCTTCGCCATCGAGACGTAGGACTTGAAGGCCAGCGGGAACAGGATTGCCTTGATGATCAGCGTCAGGCCAATAATGGACCAACCCATGTTGCCGATCAGCGCATGAATGTTGTGCAGCAGCCAGAAAATCGGCTTGGTCAGGAAGAAGAACCAGCCCCAGTCGATACTGTCGATGAATTTCTGCACACCGTCAGCCTGGTATTCGCGGATGGTCTCCCATTCCTTTGCGCCAGCAAACAGCTGCGTTGTCACCTGCTCGGTTGTTCCCGGTGCCACGGTCAGCGTCGGAAGTACCGTTTCTGTCTGGTAAATCTTGCGACGCGAGTCGTATTTGGCAGCCGCCTTGAAAGCAGAACCGGGTTCCGGGATCAGCGTGGTCATCCAGAAATGATCGGTGAACCCGATCCAGCCGTTTTCCTTGACCTGGAATACCTCGGCCTGCGCGCGTTCGTCCGGATCGATATCGAAATCACGAACGTCGCCATAATCCACTTCGGTCAGAGTGCCGTCGGCCATACCGATCACACCTTCATGCAGAATGAAGAAGTTTTTCAGGTCCGGCAGGTCGCCGTCTTCGCCAATGCCGTGGCGCGCAAGAATGCCATAAGGTGCCAGTCCAACTTCGGTTCCGGTGGCGTTTTCGACAGATTGCGTGACCGTGAACATATAGTTCTCGTCAACCGCAATGGTGCGGCGGAATGTCAGTCCATTGCCGTTTTCCCAGGCCAGTGTCACAGGTGTGTCAACACCCAGGGTTTCACCCTGCTCAAGCATCCAGATGGTATTTGGTCCGGGTACGTCTGTACCGGTCAGGCCCGCGCCGGGGGCCCAACCATAGAGGGCGTAATAGGCGGATTGCGACCCGACCGGCGACAACAGCTCGACAATCGGAGAATCCTCGGCCAGTGAGACCTTGTAGTCTTTCAAAGACAGCTCGTCGATCCGACCGCCAGCAAGGGACAGGCTGCCGGTCAGGCGGGGCGTGTCGATATTGATGCGGGGCGCTTCGGCCTTGGGCTCAGCTTCGGTGGCGGCCGCAGTTGCCTCTCCGACAGTGCTGGTATCGGCTGTGCTGGGCGCCTGAACCTCATTGCCTTCGACGCTGGTTACTTCAGCCTGATCCGGCGTTGTCGTCTGTTCCGGAGGGGGGAACAGCACGAACCAGACCAGGATCACGAGAAAGCTGAGCGCGGTTGCGAGGATAAGGTTCTTGTTCTGATCGTCCATCGGGGACAGCCACCTTGAGCAGTGAAAGACACCCGCAGGGTTCAACAGAGTGCAGACCCAAAGGTCAAGCGGAATCGCCCGTCATTTCGTCACGGAGGGGTCTTCTTTGTCACGATTTCCGGTTCCCTACCGCGTTTGCCGCCCGATTTTAGGAACTCCTTCGATCTTGTTGCGGTAAGACGAGATCCAATCCTTGGTTTTCTCAAATGGCATGGGCTTGCCGATGCCAAACCCCTGAACATGATCGCAACCCAGTTGGGCCATCAGAGCGTGTTCACCCGGTGTTTCGACACCTTCGGCCAAAGTTTCCAGATGCAAACGTTCCGCCATCATCAGAATGGCGCTGGCAAGCTGTTGCTGGCTTGGGTCCAGATCCGCTTTGGCAACAAATGACCTGTCTATCTTGATGCGGGATACGTTGAACCGTTTGATAGAACCGATCGAGGCATGTCCTGTCCCGAAATCGTCCAGATCAATACAGCACCCCATTGCGGCAAGCCCGGTGACGTTGCGGGTGATGACATCGTCGGGCCGTCTGGAGAACACGGTTTCCAACACCTCGACCGCCAGCCTGTCAGGGGTCAGATCGAATTGATCCAATTCCCATTTCAGACGGTCGATCAGGCCCGGATTGCGCAGTTCGTCAGATGAGAAATTGATCCCGATGCGCGGCACCGACAGCATGGACCGATCCCATTCGCGCATTGCAGAGAAGGAATGATGCCGCATGGCCTGCCCCAGCCGGTCCATCAGTTCGGCCTGTTCGGCAAAGGGCAGGAACACATTGGGAGCAAGAACCCCTTTTTTCGGATGTTCCCAGCGGGCCAGAGCCTCAAACCCACTGATACGCCCAGTATCGGTTGAGATCTGGGGTTGAAACCACGGGCGGATTTCACCGCTGTCCAGCGCCGCCTCGAACTCTTTGCGCAAGTTGATCCTGACCTGCGCCCGTCTGCGCGTCTGAGAGGAAAAAGCGCGAATCGTGGAAGGCCCATTTTGTTGCGCCTCCAAAAGGGCGTTATTTGCGGCTTCCTGCCATTCGATTGCCGAGCCGTCAGTGATATTGCTGCTCAGGCAAAAGCCAATGGAACAGGACATATACACGCCGGTGCCATTCAACATGATGGGGTCTTCAACGGCGTTTTGCATACGGCCCGACATCTGAATACATGCTTCCAGATCCAGTTGCCGTGCCGGGTGCAGAACAACCATCATCCTGTTTCCACCCATCCGGGTTGCGCAATCATTGGAGCGGATCATGGACAAAACGCGCGAGCAGAATTGCTGTGCAACGTGGTTTGCCGCCGCCTGTCCGTGCAGATCAAGCAATTGCGTGAAGTCATCCAGAACCACCGCGAAACAGGCCGAGTTTTCCCCCTTCAGGCGGGCGTCGGCAAATACCTTCTCCAAAACTGTTTCAAACTGGTCCTTTGACAGCAGACCGCCGGGGCGCCAAAGCCCCTTACGCGACGGATCGGCTGCGAATGCATTGATGCCTGCGACGATCAGAGGCAAAATCAGGGCCAGTGCAACCAGGGCCTGTTCACCCCCAATCCAAAACGCACTCAGACAAAGCGCAGGAACAAAGGCCAGCGCGGCTGGGCCGCCCAGAACGGTTTTCAACGAATGGACAAAACGGTCGGTAAGGGGATGGTTCCGCATCAGCTTTCTGGCCTTGGGCATGATCTGCACAAGGCAAAGCCTATGAAACCAGTCTAAGTCAGTCGTTAACGCAGAAGCGGAATCTCTTCTAAGTTCCCAGATTTTTCGTCGGAATTTCGTGAAAGGTTAATGAAATCAAACAGCTTTCCATCCAGAAGGTGCGATGGCCGCGCGTTTGTTAACGCTCGGAACATAACCTGTCGCCGACCCGGGCTGTTCTTTTCCCATTGATCCAGAATCTGTTTGACCTGCTGGCGCTGCAACCCATCCTGACTGCCGCACAGGTCACAGGGAATGATCGGGTATTGCATCGCCTTGGCAAATTTCTCGCAATCGGCTTCGGCGACATGGGCGAGCGGGCGGAATACAAAAAGATCGCCTTCTTCGTTCACCAGTTTCGGCGGCATCGTGGCCAGGCGTCCGCCGTGGAACAGGTTCATGAAAAACGTCTCAAGGATATCGTCGCGGTGATGCCCCAGGACGACCGCCGAGCACCCTTCCTCGCGCGCGATGCGATAGAGGTTGCCACGGCGCAAACGGGAACACAGGGCGCAATAGGTCCGGCCCTGCGGAACCTTGTCCATCACAACGGAATATGTGTCCTGATATTCGATCCGATGCGGCACGTCCATTCGACCAAGAAACTCGGGCAGGACCGTCGCCGGAAAGCCCGGCTGGCCCTGATCCAGATTGCAGGCCAGCAGATCGACAGGCAACAGGCCCCGCCACTTGAGCTCGTAGAGAACGGCCAGCAATGTATAGCTGTCCTTGCCACCCGAAAGGCACACCAGCCAGCGGGGTGGCTTACCATCCTTTTTGTGGGCGGACGGATCCACCATCCCGTATTGCTCGATCGCTTCACGGGTCTGGCGCACAATGCGTTTACGCAGCTTCTTGAACTCGGTTGTCGAGGGCGCGCCGGCAAACAGCGGGTGGATATCGTCTGCATCATCAAACATGCGCCGTGGTTACAGCGGACAGAAGGCCCGGGCAAGGCGTAGAAGCAGGATCAACCGCATTTGGAGAGTAGTTACACCCGTGTTACCCTGCGCGTATTTTTCAGGAGGTATATTATGGACTATTTCTTTTCCGTCCGCGCCCGCAGCGGCGAACACTATTCAAATAAGATGGGCACCGCGCGATATCTGGTTATTCCGGGGAATGTCGGGCAACCGGCACGGCAGCATGAAATACCGCAATCTCAATGGATAAGCCGGATTCAGGCCGAAGCCGGGGCGACGGCTACCGAGAACGGGCATATTGTTGTCTTCGTGCACGGGTTCAATACCGAGCAATACCAGATGCTGGAACGTCACCGCAAAATTCGCACCGGTCTTGAGATGCATGGCTTTAACGGTGTGGTCATCAGCTATGACTGGCCAAGCGATGGATCTGTTCTGGGCTATAACGTTGACCGGGCTGACGCGCGGCGTGCGGCAGAGAAATTGTTCAGTCACAGGATCACGCGGCTGTCCCGGATGCAGACTGCGGATTGCCGGTACAACGTCCATGTTCTGGCACATTCCATGGGCACGTTCTTGGTGCGAGAAGCCATGGATTATGCCGATGACGACCACGAAACCGCGCAACACAGCTGGATGACCAGCCAGATCGCGTTTGTCGCGGCGGATGTATCCGCGAAATCGTTCCGCGATGGCAGTTCCAAGACGTCCTCTCTGATGCGACGTTGTACAAGGCTGACATGCTATTACAGCCCGTTTGACGAGGTTTTGTCGATCTCAGAGGTCAAGCGTGTCGGAGTATCGCGCCGACTGGGCCGTGTCGGAATGCCAAACGACCGGCCTGAAAAAGCGGTTAATCTGTATTGCGGGTCCTATTTCTAAAACACCCGCGATGAATACGGGGATGGGCCATCTGCGACACACAACTGGTATTTTGATTCGCCCCGGTTTTTCGAAGACCTGCACCATACATTGATGGGAAAACTGGACCGAGAGGTCATTCCGACCCGCAGCTTCACCGACCGCGGCAATCTGGCGTTGATTTAAGGGTCTGTATTGTCGGGCACCGGATCGTAACCGTCACCGCCCCAGGGATGGCAGCGGCATATCCGGTGCGCAGCCAGCCATGATCCCCGGATCGCGCCATGTTTTTCCAATGCTTCCAGCGCATAGGCCGAGCATGTGGGCTGATAGCGGCAATTGAAACCAACCCAGGGGCTGAAAATCAGCCGGTACGCGCGAACGGGCAGGGCGACGATATGGGACAGGAAGGTCATTTGTGGCCCGCATGCACTTTGCGAAGCGCATACCGCAAGTCGCTCAGCAGGACATCATAAGGAAGATCGGCGGTTACATCAGCCCGCCCGATCAGCACATAGTCCCATCCCTCAAGACCGGACACAGGCAAGACCGCCCGTGCGACTTCTCTCAGGCGGCGCTTGGCACGATTGCGGGCCACGGCATTTCCGACTTTCTTTGAGCAGGTAAAGCCAACGCGCAGCCCGACCGCTTCATCCGGAGCGCGTCGGCGGGCCTGCACCATCATCGAAGACGTTCCCTGTCTGCGCGCGCGCGCGGCTTTCAGGAAATCGGCTCTTTTTTTTAGGATCGTCAGAGATGTGGGTAGACAAACAGAAGCCGCCGGGGGCGTATTCCCGGGGTGGTTCTTACCATCCTCAGGGGCCTCCGGCGGCATCATGTTCATACCCTGATCAGTGGGCGGTTTTACGCGCTCAGCGATTTGCGGCCGCGGGCGCGGCGCGCATTCAGGATCTTGCGGCCGGCTTTTGTGGCCATGCGCGCGCGGAAACCGTGGCGGCGTTTGCGAACCAGGTTCGAAGGCTGATAGGTGCGTTTCATCGCTCCGTCTCCAATCTATAGCGGTCGGGTGCGGCGCGGATTCGCCTGGCCCTAGTGTTCGAAGCCCGTCCTCTACTGCCAAGCGAAGTGTAAGTCAAACCCCAACGGCCCGGTTTTCGCGGCTTTTGCAACAATTCTGTAAACCGATTGCTGAAAAGATTTCAAATCGGTCGATTATCGTCTGAAACTGTCACGTTCGCGGCCACATAGATCAAGGCCCCGTGAACCCCCTGTTGCCAAAAGCGCAAGCAGCGCATGTTGGGCGTAAGATGAAACAAGAAGAACCGGAAGGCCAGATGTCCGAAACAAGCCAGGCTCCACGAAACGGGTTGGCGCGTCATATCCCCTTGCTGGTGATTCTCGGTGTCGCCGCGGTGGGGTTTTTCACGCTGGGTGATTACCTGACTTTCGAAACCCTGCGAGACAACCGCGAAGCGTTGCTGGCGTGGCGGGACGCAAACTATTGGGCCATGGTGGCCGGGTTCGTTGCCGTCTATATCGTGATCGTCGCGTTTTCGCTGCCCGGGGCAGCTGTCGCCTCGATGACCGGTGGGTTCCTGTTTGGACTGTTTGCCGGAACGGTGTTCAATGTATTTTCGGCCACTATAGGCGCATCGGCCATCTTTTTGGCCGCCCGCTGGGGGTTGGGCAATGCTTTGACGGCCCGGCTGAATGCCTCAAAGGGGACGATTGGGAAGCTGAAGGACAGGTTGCGCGAGAACGAAATCTCGGTGCTGTTCCTGCTGCGGCTTGTCCCGGTTGTGCCGTTCTTTGTGGCCAATCTGGTGCCTGCGCTGGTGGGCGTCAAATTTCGCAATTTTCTGATCACGACGGCGCTGGGCATTATCCCGGGGGGTATCGTTTACACCTGGATCGGCGTTGGGCTGGGCGGTGTGTTCGACCGTGGCGAAACACCGGACGTTTCTTTATTGTGGGAACCCTTCGTTATTGGCCCCATTGTCGGCTTGTGTGTGCTGGCTGCTTTGCCGATTGTCATCAAGTCCCTGCGTGGCGGAAAGGACGCCTGACCCATGCAACACCTCAAGACAGATATCCTGGTCATTGGGGCCGGGTCCGGAGGGTTGTCGGTTGCGGCCGGTGCCAGCCAGATGGGTGCGAAGGTGATCCTTCTGGAAGGGCACAAGATGGGCGGCGACTGCCTGAACTTCGGCTGCGTCCCGTCGAAAGCGCTGATCGCAAGCGGCAAAGCGGCCTTTGGTCAGGCGCATTCCGCCGCGTTTGGCGTGGCCGATGTAAACCCTCAGATCGACTATGCGGCGGCGAAGGATCATGTGCGGGATGTGATTGCCCAGATCGAACCAATGGACAGCCAGCAACGCTTCGAAGGTTTGGGTGTCAAGGTGATCCGCGAGTTTGGCAGCTTTATCTCCCCGACCAAGGTGCAGGCCGGAGATCATGTCATCACCGCGCGCCGGATCGTGATTGCAACCGGGTCGTCGCCAATGGTTCCGCCGATCCCGGGACTGGACACAGTGCCTTATCAAACAAACGAAACCATTTTCGACCTGCGCGAGCGTCCGGAACACTTGCTGATCATTGGCGGTGGTCCGGTGGGTATGGAAATGGCGCAGGCTCATGTCCGGTTGGGCAGCAAGGTAACAGTTGTTGAAGGGCAGAAGGCATTGGGCAAAGACGACCCCGAGGCCGCGTCCGTGGTGCTGGAGGCTTTGCGCGGCGAAGGTGTCATGGTCCACGAAAATGCCGTGGTGGCCCAGATTCGCGGAAGGGAAGGCGTTGTGGAAATCGTGATCGAGAATGGCGATATTCACAGGGGCTCTCATCTTTTGATTGCTACAGGGCGCAAAGCCAATATCGAGCGTCTGAATCTGGCCGCGGCAGGAATTGACCGCACCCGAACCGGAATCAAGACGGATGACAGCTTGCGGACGTCAAACCGCCGGGTCTATGCGATTGGCGATGTCGTGGGGGGGCTGCAATTCACCCATGTAGCCGGGTATCATGCGGGTATCATCATTCGATCCGCCTTGTTCGGCCTGCCCGCTAGGGCGAAAACGGCGCATATCCCATGGGCAACGTTCACCGACCCTGAACTGGCGCAGGTTGGTCTGACCGAAACTCAGGCCCGCGACCGGCATGGCGACAGGGTGCGGGTTGCGCGCTTTGACTATCATCATAATGACCGCGCTTTGGCCGAGCGCAAAATCAAAGGGTTCATCAAGGTCATGGTGGTGAAGGGCAGGCCCGTCGGTGCCACGATTGTGGGCCTTCAGGCGGGCGAGTTGATCAACATGTGGTCGCTGGCTTTGGCCAATAATCTGAAGATGGAACAGATCGCTGCTATGGTTTCACCGTATCCAACGATCGGAGAGCTTAACAAACGCGTTGCTGGCGCTTATTTCTCTCCAAGGCTGTTTGAGAATCAGACAGTTAAACGTGTGGTCAGGTTCGTCCAGCGCTGGATTCCCTGACCTGAAGAGGAGCGTATTTTGAACTCGCTGTCGGGCCGATTTCTGATCCTGACGACGGTCTTCGTTATGTTGGCCGAAATCCTTATCTTTGTCCCGTCGATTGCTCGGTTCCGCGAGGATTTCCTGCTAAACCGTCTGGAACGCGCCCAGATCGCATCGCTGGCGTTGCTGGCTGATGATATGCTGGCCGAAGATCTTGAGGCGGAATTGCTTGCGAATGCCGGTGTCTACAACGTTGTGTTGCGTCGGGATGAAGTCCGCCAACTCATGCTGTCGTCACCAATTCCCGAGGCAATCACCAAAACATTCGATCTACGGGATGCCGGTCCGTGGATTTTGATCCGGGATGCGGTGAGCCGGATATTCATACCCGAAAATGAAGTCATCCGTATCATTGGCGAGCCGGTCAAGGGCGCGGGGTTGCTAATTGAGGTTACGATCGACAGCGCCCCCCTGCGTATGGCGATGGTTGACTACGGCCTGCGCATTCTGGGGCTGTCCTTTGTCATCTCAATCATCACGGCGTCCTTACTGTTCCTTGCGGTGCGAGTGGTTCTTGTTCGCCCAATCAAAAGCGTAGTGGGATATATGCAGCGCTATGCCAGCGCACCCGAGGATGCGCGCGGCATCATCTCGCCGAATTCCAGAGTGACGGAATTGCGCGAGGCCGAAGAAGCGCTGAAGATGTTGCAAACGGAACTGACGCAGGCGCTCAAACAGCGCGAGCGGCTGGCGCAACTGGGTGGGGCGGTTGCAAAGGTCAGTCATGACCTGCGTAACATCCTGACATCGGCGCAGCTGTTCACGGACAGGATCGAATCCAGTGATGACCCGCTGGTCCGGCGAATGGCTCCGAAGTTGGTGAATTCGATCACCCGTGCTGTATCGCTGTGTGAAAGCACATTGGCATTCGGTCGCGCGGAAGAACCTGCACCCACTTTGACGATGGTGCCCTTGCGGACAATTGCGGCTGACGTCGCCACCAGTGAACAGCTGGCAGTCGCGGGGGGCTGCGTCGAGATTGTGAACGAAGTGCCTGAAGATCTGATCGCCCGCGCCGACCCCGAGCAGTTGTTTCGTGTCATCATGAACCTCGTGCGTAACGCAAGACAGGCGTTGGAAGCTTCGGGTAAGCCGGGTCATATCACCATCGACGGGTGTGAATATCAGGACGCCTGGTGTCTTGAAATTCGCGACACCGGGCCGGGTCTTCCGCCAAAAGCACGTGAAAACCTGTTCACACCGTTTCAGGGTGGGGTCCGCAAAGGAGGCTCTGGCCTGGGCCTTGCAATCTCTCAGGAACTGGTGCGCGGGCATGGCGGTAACCTGACACTGAAAGAGACCGGGCCCGAAGGAACGATCTTTGAAATAAGGCTTCCGCGCGGAGACATGACTTTTTGATTTTTTTTTGAAGAATCGGCTTGCACGTCTTTGACCACAGGTCTAAACAGCGCCTCACCAACGCGGACCGATAGCTCAGCTGGATAGAGTACTTGACTACGAATCAAGGGGTCGGGGGTTCGAATCCTCCTCGGTCCGCCACTTGGTAATTGTTGAACGTCACACGAACCTGAACCAACCGTCATAGTTGGACCAGAAACTAGGTGAACGTTCGACACTGGAAGGCACCCCAAAAATTTCTCATATTTGAAACGATAATAGATCCTGAGTTGCAGATCAGTTGCGGGAGCTAGAGCTTAATTCCTCTTTTTGGGTGTCGGTTTGCTGTTTCCGGCCCATAAGAGACATTCATCATCCAGTTCCGATGCTGCGGTCGCAGTCCGCTTACCGGCCATTCGCTGCAGGCGCACAGTTTTGATTAGATCGAACTCACAGACCGCGGGACGAAGCCGACTTTCGGTGTTTACCTGTATCACCTCAGTTGCCTGCGCCACAGTTGAAACTCGCAGGGTCCCGGGGGTCGCCACGACCGTCATATTGGGCAACACTTGGATAGGCGCAAACGGGTCGGCCACCGGCTGGCTGAGCGCTGTCATCCAGCCAAAGGGCCGTAATGTGATCAGGCGCTTCTCCGGTTTCCGCCCACTTGTCGATCTCAACCAGAAAATTGACCCAGGAGGGCCCGGGACCGCCAAAGCAGTGCTCTACGCCGGGCATCATGAACAGGCGAATATCGTCGGCTGCACTTGGATCATGAGCCAGAACGTCTTCGTAATACCCGACCATTGCAAGGCCCGATTGCGCGTTGTCGGACCAGCCGGAATACAGCAGCATCTTGCCACCACGAGCGCGGTAGGCGGACAAATCCGGGTTTGTCGCATTCAGAGTCTCCGCAGCCGCGGCAGAATCCTGTGCATAGGTGCCGAAATCGAAGTTCTCATAGGTCCAATTGGGATCGTGATAGACGAAATTCTGCATAATGCCGTTGCCAAAGCTGAAAAAAGCGCTCGGCGACACAGGTTCATCAAATCCACCTGATCCGACGCCCTCCTGGAAGCTCCCATCGTCGTCCTGATACTTCATGCCACCTGTCAACCAGCGGCTCCAACCTCCCTCGGCTGTTTCGCCGCCAAATGGGAAACCGTAATACATGCTGTCGCCATCGGAGTTCTTGGGACCGTCATAGACCGCCTTGAACGCAGCAACTTCTCTGGCGCTCAGACAGTCTTCGGAATTGTCGCCTTCGCATTGCAGGCTGGCCACGTCAAACCCGCACTTCCGGGGGTCATTGAGGATGCCATCCTCGAGCCCATCCAGCCCATCGCAGACGGCCAGATATGAACTCTCGACCAGCGCCTGAGCTTCTGGCCCAATGACAGCCTCTTCGATATTGTTTAGGTCTGGGTACATCGCCTGGTTGATCTGAGTTGCCTGCACGGCAATTCCCGTCCAGTCAACCGCATAGGCGCCAGCCGCAACCGCGTCAAAATCTTCTGGGTAACGCATAGCGGACATTATTGCCTGTCCACCGCCCCGGGAGCACCCGGTAAAGTAGCTGCGAGCAATTGGTTTTTCATAAAAAGCCTTGGTCAGGGCCTTGGCTGTGACTGCTGTTCGATGAACTGCCAGATGTCCGAAATTGACCAGCGCCTCGAGGTCGTTGAGGGCCCAACTGGCGTCGGCTGGATGCCCCTGATGTCCTGTGTCAGTGCCGACAGTGGCGTAACCCAATTGAAGTGAGCCATCGATAAGGGAGGTATTCATCACGGAACCGACGAATCCGCCTCCACCGCCCATAACAAATTTGCCGTTCCAATTTTCCGGTAGCAGGAGTTCGAAATTGATCTTGCCACCAATCACACCGGAAACTTTGCAATGTGGCGCAGGAGCGGACACTTCTGTGACCGAAGCAATTGAAACATCGGGGAGCTCAGGCAGGGTCTGGTTCGCACATATTGGCCGGGCATAGGACGGGCTGCCAATTGCTGACGCGCCCAATACTGCACAAGCCAGGAGTTGGTATGTTTTTATAACCTTTGTGTTCACTACGCTTCCCCCTCAATGGAATACCGAATTTTGCCCGAACCTGGCTTATGAGTAACATCCGATTTATGTTAGGCTATAGACTGGTTACCGTATACCCACCTCCATACCCACATTCGTTAGGAGACTTAGAATTTTGACCGTCCGTATTTTGCTAGCCTTATTTGTGATTTTCCCCGCGTCGGTTCTCGCTCAAAGCGTGGATAAACTTGGTGACAAGTTGGCCGACCTGCGATTTGAGGGGCGTATTGAAGCCAGCATGCGATCTCAGGTCGCCAATTCGGTGAATGGCTTTCTGACCGATATCCATTTCACAAAGGGAGACCGCGTCGAGGCTGGCCAATTACTCTTCTCGTTGAGCAGTGTGGTGTATGAGCATCAGGTGAATGCCGCCCAGGCTCTCTTGGACAGGCGGCAGATTGAATTGGCCCAAGCCGAGGCAAATGTCGCGCGTGTCAGCAAGCTCGAAGACAGGGGAACCGCGACGCAAGTGCAGCTAGAGGATGCGTCGGCAAGGCTCGCGCTTGCAAAGGTCGCCGTTGACGAGGCGAGGATCGGGCTGGATCTGAGAAAGCTAGAGTTGGCCAGCACAACGATTACCGCACCTATTACGGGGTACATCGACTCGCCGCGCTTGAGCCGCGGAGCGTACCTCAAAACCGAGACTGGAAAGCCGCTTGCGGAAATTGTTCAGGTTGACCCAGCTCTGGTTTCGTTTGCGCACCCATATGACTCTTTGCTGGAGTTGCACCATTGAGCCTCCCCATCTGAACTGGTCCACCGCTATGTTTAGGAAACGGAGGACCAAGAATGGCAAACAAGCGACCGAAGCCGGAAGAGATTGTCTCAAAGTTACGGCAGGTTG
>NZ_JBXWSL010000021.1:0-49305 GCF_059613425.1 Ruegeria sp. BHSA123
CACAAAGCGATGCACCTGGCAACCGGACAGCATTTCATCAGCCGCTACCGATTTGTTGACCTCTTCCACATGCGCCTTGATCGTCTCTAACACACGCGGATGGCCCGCCAGTTCCTGATAGGACGCATAGGCCACGTTGTTGCGTTCCGCCCAGTTGCCGACCGCTGTCAGGTCAATATTGATGAAGGCCACACAGCGATCCTTGCCGTTTCCGAACAGAACGACCTCGAGAATATCGGGGTAGAACTTCAGCTTGTTCTCGACATATTTCGGCGCGAACATGGACCCGTCGGCCATTTTGCCCACGTCCTTGGCCCGGTCGATGATCCGCAGATGGCCCGAGCTTTCCTCGATGAACCCGGCATCACCCGTTGCCACCCAGCCTTCGGCATCTTTGGTTGATGCCGTGGAATCCGGGTTGTTGTAATATTCGACAAACACGCCGGGCGAGCGGTAGTGGATCTCGCCCTTGTCGTCGATCTTGATCTCAACATCCGGCGCGGGCACGCCAACCGTATCGGCCCGAACCTCACCATCCGGCTGTACGGTGATGAACACGGTTGCTTCGGTCTGACCGTAAAGCTGTTTCAGGTTAATGCCCAAAGATCGATAGAAATCAAAGATTTCCGGTCCGATCGCTTCACCCGCTGTATAGCCAACCCGGAACCGGCCATAGCCCAGCGTATCCTTGAGCGGCCCATAGACCAACAGGTTACCCAGCGCGTATTTCATCCGGTCGCCAAAGCCGACGGGTTTGCCATCCAGCAACTTGCCGCCCACCTTTTTGGCATGCGCCATGAAGTGATGGAACATGCGCTGTTTCAGCTTGCTCGCATCCTCCATCCGGATCATTACATTGGTCAGCTGGCTTTCAAACACGCGCGGCGGGGCGAAGAAATAGGTCGGCCCGATTTCGCGCAGATCGGTCATCATCGTGTCGGCGCTTTCCGGGCAGTTCACGCAGAACCCGCACCAATAGGCCTGACCGATGGAAAAGATGAAATCCCCAACCCATGCCATTGGTAGGTAGGAGAGGATATCTTCATCGCGGGTCAGATGGTCGAAGATCGCTGAATTCTTGGCGCTTTCGATCACGTTGCGGTTCGACAGAACCACCCCCTTGGGCTTGCCCGTTGTGCCCGAGGTATAAAGCATGACACAGGTGTCGTTATAGGTGATCTCAGAGATGCGCTTGTCCAGCTCTGCATCAAACCGCTGATGTCCTGCCTGACCTTCGGCCATGAGGTCTTCCAGCGCGTTCATCTGGCTGTGGTCGTATTTCCGCATCCCTCGCTTGTCGGTATAGAGGATGTGCTTGATCTGGTGCACTTTTTCCTGAATTTCGATGACCTTGTCGACCTGTTCCTGATCACCGCAGACGACGTATTTCGCGCCGCAATGCTCCATCACATAGGTCATCTCTTCGGCGACTGCGTCCTGATACAGAGGCACCGGAATTGCACCGACCATCTGTGCCGCGACCATGGTCCAGTAATGCGCTGGCCGGTTGCGTCCGACCACGGCAATGTGGTCACCGCGCTCAACGCCAATTTCAAGAAATCCAAGAGCGAGCGCGCGAATTTCCTTGGCCGCTTCAGCCCAGGTCCAGCATTGCCAGATCCCAAATTCTTTTTCCCGATAGGCCGGGGCATCCCCGAACTGGGTCGCGTTGCGGTGTAGAAGCGCCGGAAGGGAGTGCAACCCTTCGGCGCCCGACTGCGTCTGAGCCAATCTTTTTCTCCTCCCCATCCGGCCTCCTCTAAGCCGGAAATGGCGGATCCGGGAAAGCCCCCGGATGCCAGTGCCCCGATTTGGGACACCCGCACGATCAGCGTCAAGTTTTGCCTGATGTTTTCTCAATTCTTACGAATTGTAACAGGTGCAGAAGGGTGATGTTACGTTTTGTACAATATGTACAAATGCAGACTGTTACGAGGAACCCGTTCGTCCCACGCAATTACCGTACCAAACAGGTCCTGTGTGCAGCAGGGACGCCGGACCGGCAAACAGAATTCGACCTTCGGCAGGTTGGCGCGGTTACTGATACTTAGCTTTTAATGCTGCTTTTTTAAAACGACCAACAGATGTTGAGCGCAACGTGTACAGCAACCCCAAAAGTTTCGTGTTCAAGGGCATTGTCTTATCGCGGTAAACGAGACTTGCCTCATAGGGCTTGTTGGCGTCGCAAAGTTCAATGATTTCACCTGCGGCCAAAAGCATCTCTTCCATCAAGGCTTCGGCGGCTTCCGCCTTGCTTGCCTCATCCTCTGAAATTGTTTTGTCTCTTTGGGACTTTCGGCGGAAATCCACGATGGCAGCAGGCACGTATTCAGTGACCCGATTTCTGAATCGCGTCATGTCAGAGCCATTGGCCTGAGTGCCGTCCGATTTGGTGTAGGAGTTGTAATCACCGTATAGGGCCAGGATCGTGCTCGTCTGGTGAAACAAAAGATCTTGCCGTGCAAAATCGAGTTCGACGTAGCGGTCAATTCGGGCCTGTTCTTCGATCATGACCGTTATCGCAGTCTTCGCATCATCTGCTTTGGCACTATGAACCGCCAAAACAAATAAGGCCAAAATCAAAGCAATCCTGGACCCCCAAAGCTTTCCAACTCGACTTGCAATCATAACGAGGTACTCCTTCACCATTGAGAAAGCACTCGAACACTACCACAAATCGGCAAATAAATCCGCCAAGCCGAAATTCGGGCCGTTAGCGCCTGACGCCTTTTGAGCCCCTACAACCAATCCCGCAGGATCGGGATCAGGGGCACATCCGCGGCCGGCATGGGGTAATTGCGCAGGTCATTTGCGCGGACCCATTTCAGCGCCTGCCCCTCTTTCGACTGTGGGATGCCCTGCCATTTGCGGCAGGCGAACAGAGGCATCAGCAGGTGGAAATCATCATAGCTGTGGCTGGCGAAGGTCAGGGGGGCAAGGCACGAGGCCCAGGTGTCGATGCCCAGTTCCTCGTGCAATTCGCGGATCAGGGCGGCCTCGGGGGTTTCGCCGGGCTCGATCTTGCCGCCGGGAAACTCCCAAAGACCGGCCATGGATTTGCCCTCGGGGCGTTGGGCCAACAGCACCCGGCCCTCGATGTCGATCAGGGCGACAGCAGAGACCAACACGGTTTTCACGAGCGGTAATCCGCGTTGATCTCGATATATCCGTGCGTCAGATCGCAGGTCCAGACGGTGGAATTGCCTTCGCCCAGGCCCAGATCAACGGCGATGACCAGATCCTGACCTTTCATATAAGCGGCAGCTGTGTCTTCGCTGTAATCGGGGCTGACCCAGCCTTTTTCGGCCACAAGGATGTCGCCGAAGGAAATGCTCAGCAGGTCGCGGTCCGCCGCGGCACCGGATTTACCGATGGCCATGACGATACGACCCCAGTTCGGGTCTTCGCCCGCGATGGCGGTTTTGACCAGCGGAGAGTTGGCGATGGCAAGGCCGTGGATCTTGGCGTCAGCGTCTGTTGCGGCCCCTTTTACGCGGATTTCGACGAATTTCGTGGCACCTTCGCCATCGCGCACCACTTGCTGGGCCAGATCCAGCATCACGGCTTCCAGCGCCTCGGCGAAGGCCGCGTTGCCGGTGGCGTCCACACCCGAAGCGCCGGTGGCGCACAGCAGCAGGCTGTCCGAGGTGGATGTATCGCTGTCCACGGTGATGCTGTTGAACGTCCGGTCTGTCTGCGCGCCCAGCATCGCCTGCAACGCCGATTGTTCGACCTGCGCGTCGGTGAAGATATAGACCAGCATCGTCGCCATATCTGGCGCGATCATGCCCGAACCCTTTGCAATCCCCGCAATAGAGACTGTTTTGCCATCAATTTCGACCTGCGCAACGGCCCCTTTCGGGAAGGTGTCCGTGGTCATGATCGCGCGTGCGGCATCTTCGATCGCGTGACGGCTGAGACCCGCCTTCAGCGTTTCAAGCTTGGCAATGATGCGGTCATGAGCCAGCGGCTCACCAATCACGCCGGTGGAGGAGGTAAAGACCCGCTCGACCGGAACACCAGTCGCCTTCGAGACGGCCTGCGTTACTTCGGCCACCGAGGTCTGACCATAATGCCCGGTAAATGCATTGGCATTGCCCGAGTTCACCAGGATCGCCGCCGGGCCGTCACTGGGCCCGCCGATCTTGTCCTGACAATCCAGAACCGGTGCCGCCCGTGTGGCCGAACGGGTAAAGACCCCGGCCACAGATGTGCCCGGGTCCAGCACGGCCAGCATGACATCGGTGCGGCCCTGATATCGCACGCCCGCCGCGACGGTGGCGAACCGCACACCGTCAATTGCAGGCAAATCAGGGAAGGACGCTGGCGCCAGCGGCGAAACCTTGGTGATCTTGGCCACGGGGGTTACTCCTGAATCAGGTCCAGCTGGCGCAGGACTTCGGGTCCGGCACCTTCCAAAGCGGGGCGGTCGATCTGGGCCTGCTGTGTCAGTTCATCGATGCGCGCCTGAATGGCGTCCTGCTGAACGGTTTGTGCAAGCTCTTCGCGCACGGCGTCCAGCGCGGGCGCTTCGGTTTTGCGCTTGTCGTTCAGCTTGACCACATGCCAGCCGAACTGCGTCTGAACCGGGTCGGACACCTGCCCTTTTTCGAGCGCGACCACGGCTGTTTCGAATTCCGGTACCATCTGGCCCTTGCCGAACCAGCCCAGCGCGCCGCCATTGGGGCCGGACGGACCGGTGGAGTGCTCGCGCGCGAGTTCGGCGAAATCGGCGCCGTCATCAAGCTGCGCCTTGAGGTCGTTGGCCTGTTCTTCGGTCTCGACCAGAATGTGGCTGGCATCGAATTCGTCCTCACCCGCGAAATCGTTGTACTGCGCGTCGTAGGCTGCCTGAATGGCCTCGTCCGTGACAACGGTATCGGTCAGGGCTGTGACGGTCTGAACCGCCAGAAGTGAGCGTTCTTCATTTTTCAGCCGCAGCGTGTTCAGTTTGTTCAGCCCATCCTGCTGTTGCCCCAGCAATTGCTGCTGGATCAGCTGTTCCAGCACGAAGTCGAACAATACGTCATCTTCGGCCTGCTGGTATTGCGGCGGCAGGGCGGCAACGGTAGCGATCACGTGACCCAAAGTGATCTCATCTCCGTTCACACGCGCCACCACGGTGGATGCATCCGGCTGGGTTTCGGCGGCCAGCGGCAAGGCCATCATGGCGGTCAGAGCCAGCGATGGCAGAAAAGTGAGGCCTTTGGGCATTGAATCATCCTATTTCCTTGCCGCGGCAGGGCGCAGCGTTGACACTCTGGAACCTGCCGCTTACATCGCTTTGAAGCCTTGGACAGGGCCGCCTTTCACCCCCCGTATCTATGGGTTGCGCGCAAGGTGGGCAAGCCTGTCAAAAACCAAGACAAGAACAGATCCGCTGGAGTGAACATGCTGGGACTCGGAACGCTCGCCAAAAAGGTGTTCGGAACACCGAACGACCGCAAGATCAAGGCGACCCGCCCCCTGATCGAAAAGATCAACGCGCTGGAACCCGAGTTCGAGAAGCTGTCCGATCAGGACCTGATCGACAAGACAGAAGACCTGCGCAAACGCGCGCTGGATGGCGAAAGCCTTGACGATCTGCTGCCCGAAGCCTTTGCCAACGTGCGCGAAGGTGCCCGCCGCGCGCTGGGACTGCGCGCCTTTGACGTACAGCTGATGGGCGGTGTGTTCCTGCATCAGGGCAACATCTCGGAAATGAAGACGGGTGAGGGCAAGACACTGGTCGCGACCTTCCCGGCGTATCTGAACGCGCTGACCGGCAAGGGCGTGCATGTGGTCACGGTGAACGAATACCTGGCCAAGCGCGACGCGGAATGGATGGGCAAGGTGTTTGCTGCCGTGGGCATGACCACCGGCGTGATCTGGTCGGGCCAGCCCGATGCAGAGAAACTGGCCGCCTATAAATGCGACATCACCTATGCCACCAACAACGAGCTGGGTTTTGACTATCTGCGCGACAATATGAAGGCCGATCTGGAGCAGGTTTACCAGAAGCACCACAATTTCGCGATTGTGGACGAGGTCGATTCGATCCTGATCGACGAGGCGCGGACGCCGCTGATCATCTCGGGCCCGGCACAGGACCGCTCGAACCTGTATACCGCCATCGATGCGCTGATCCCGAGCCTGACCGACGAACACTACACGTTGGACGAAAAGGCCCGCAACGTGACCTTCACGGATGAGGGCAACGAGTTTCTGGAGCAGCAGCTGTTGGCTGCCGGTTTGATTCCCGAAGGCCATTCGCTGTATGACCCGGAAAGCACGACCGTTGTGCATCACGTGAATCAGGGTCTGCGCGCGCACAAGCTGTTCCAGCGCGACAAGGATTACATCGTGCGCGACGGCAATGTCGTTCTGATCGACGAGTTTACCGGCCGCATGATGCCGGGCCGCCGCCTGTCCGAGGGTCTGCACCAGGCCATCGAAGCCAAGGAAAACGTGCAGATTCAACCCGAGAACGTGACGCTGGCCAGCGTGACCTTCCAGAACTATTTCCGCCTTTACGAAAAGCTGGGCGGCATGACCGGGACCGCCCTGACCGAGGCCGAGGAATTTGCCGAGATTTACGGCCTGGGCGTGGTCGAGGTTCCGACCAACAAGCCGATTGCCCGTGTGGACGAGGACGATCAGGTCTATCGCACCGCCATGGAAAAATACGGCGCGATGATCGAAGAAACCAAGAAGGCGCAGGAAACGGGCCAGCCGGTCCTGCTGGGCACGACCTCGATCGAGAAATCGGAACTGCTGAGCCAGATGCTAACCAAGGAAGGCATCGCGCATAATGTTCTGAACGCCCGCCAGCACGAGCAGGAGGCGCAGATCGTTGCCGATGCCGGCCGTCTGGGCGCGGTGACCATCGCCACCAACATGGCCGGTCGCGGTACAGACATTCAGCTGGGCGGCAATGTCGAAATGAAGGTGCTGCAAGCGATGGCGGACAACCCCGAGGCTGATCCGTCAGACCTGCGTGCCGCAGAAGAAGCACGCCACGCGGAAGAAAAAGAAAAGGTTCTGGCCGCAGGAGGCCTTTATGTGATGGCGTCCGAACGCCACGAAAGTCGCCGCATCGACAACCAGCTGCGCGGCCGTTCGGGCCGTCAGGGCGATCCGGGCCGTACCGTGTTCTACCTGAGCCTTGAAGACGACCTGATGCGCATCTTTGGCTCGGAACGGCTGGACAAGGTGCTGACCACGCTGGGCATGAAAGAAGGCGAGGCAATCATTCACCCCTGGGTGAACAAGTCGCTGGAACGCGCGCAGTCCAAGGTCGAGGGCCGCAACTTCGACATGCGCAAGAACGTTCTGAAATTCGACGACGTGATGAACGATCAGCGCAAGGTGATCTTTAGCCAGCGCCGCGAAATCATGTCGGCCAATGACCTGTCCGAGATCGTCTCGGATATGCGCGAGCAGGTGATTGACGATCTCATTGACGAATACATGCCGCCGAAATCCTATGCGGATCAGTGGGATACCGACGGTCTGCATGCGGCGATCAAGGACAAGCTGACCATCGACGCCCCGGTTCAGGACTGGGCTGCCGAAGAAGGCGTGGATGATGAGCAAGTGCGGGAGCGCTTGGTTAAGGCCGCAGATGAGATGATGGCCCAGAAGGCGGTTGCCTTTGGTCCCGAAAACATGCGCAACATCGAAAAGCAGGTGCTGTTGCAGACCATCGATGCCAAATGGCGCGAGCATCTGCTGACGCTGGAACACTTGCGCTCGGTCGTGGGTTTCCGCGGCTATGCCCAGCGCGATCCGCTGAACGAATACAAAAACGAAAGCTTCCAGCTGTTCGAAACCATGCTGGACGGTTTGCGGGAAACCGTGACACAGCAATTGTCGCGCGTGCGGCCACTGACCGAAGAAGAGCAGAAGGAAATGCTGGCGCAGATGGCGGCGCAACAGGCGCAGGCACAACAGGCCGTGGACAAAGCCGCAAGCCAAGCCGAGGCCAAGGCCGAAGCGGCGGCGTCAGGCGATGCCCTGCCGGGGTTTGATGAGGGCGATCCGTCAACCTGGGGTAACCCGTCGCGAAACGACCTGTGCCCCTGCGGATCCGGAAAGAAGTTCAAACACTGCCACGGCAGATTGACCTAACGTTAACACCCTTTCATCACAATGAGTCCGTCTCGCGGCCACAAATTGGCCGCGATTGGTGGCGAGAGTGCAAGCTGCTCCTTCAACTGGGGAGGGTGTCTTGTTTGTAGTTCGCAACTACGTAACCATGTGCGGAACGGTCGCTTGTGCCTTGGGCATAGGCTATCTGATGCAGAACGGACCGGCTGCGCAGCAGAACCGCGCGCAGGGCGGTGTTGATGTGGCCTCCGTTGCCGATCAGTCTTCGATTGTGTCGGGGCTGGACGGTATCGTGCTGACGTCGGCTACAGTATCAGATGCCGATCCGGTCAATGTCACACCGGCACCCCGCGCTGTACCCGCTGTCCCCAGAACATCGAGTTGCAGGATCAGCGCGCACGCGACCGCAGCGCCCGGTGCCTTGGCGCACCTGTCGCTGAAAGCGCCGTGCCACAAGAATGAGCAGATTGAAATTCACCATAGCGGCCTCACTGTTAGCCAGATGACTGACGCCAGCGGCGCGCTGGATATGGCGATCCCGGCCCTTTCGGAATATGCGATTTTCCTGTTTTCCTTCGAAGATGAAACAGGCACCGTCGCCACCACTCACGTCCCCGAAATCGCCGGTTTTGATCGTGTTGTCCTGCAATGGCAGGGTGATACCGAGTTGCAGATTCACGCGCTGGAATTTGGCGCCAGCTATAGCGCGGATGGCCATGTCTGGGATGACGCATCTGCCGAAGGCGCCGGTAAGGTTATGCGCTTGGGTCAATCCGATTCCGGGATTACTCAGAATATCGAAGTGTATTCTTTCCCGGCCAGCACTTCGGATCAGTCGGGCACGATTGACCTGACCGTCGAGGCCGAAGTGACCGATGCAAACTGCGGCCACACGCTGAACGTGCAGTCGCTGGAGCTGTTGTCGGACCGCCGCCTGCGGTCGCGCGACATGTCCGTGACCTTGCCGGATTGTTCGCGCTCGGGCGAGTTTCTGGTGTTGAATAATCTGCTCTCAGACCTGACAATCGCGGCAAAGTAATCCGCAGGCAGGCTTGAACCTCTTATGACATTTTTCCGTGTGGCGGTGGCTGCGCTGTTTTCCGTGGCGGTGGCGACCGGTGCTTTTGGGCAGGACATCACGTTGACCTCGCATGATGGCAAGGTCGAAGTGACAGGCAATCTGCTGAGCTTTGACGGTGAGTTTTATCGCGTCGATACGCAATTCGGGACGTTGACCGTGGATGGTTCCGGCGTCACATGCGAGGGACCCGCCTGCCCCAACCTGATCGATTTCGTCGCCGAAGTGCAGTTTTCCGGATCATCGGTGATGGCCGAAACGGTGCTGCCCGCCCTGATCATCGGCTTTGCCCGTCAGGAAGACCTGACCGCGACCCCCGCCCGCGTGGATGAGGACACCTTTATTTACGAGTTGCATCAGGCAGGCCGGTCGGCGCCGCTTGCGCGGTTTTTCTTTGACGTGGGCACCACGGATCGCGGGTTCAGCGACCTGATCGCAGACCGGGCGGATATCGTGATGGCCCTGCGCGAGATGCGCGAGGCCGAGCGGGAGGCTGCCGAAGCTGCGGGGTTGGGTGATCTGAAACGCTCGCGGCGATCACGGGTCATTGCACTGGATGCCATGGTCCCGGTCGTGGCCCCCGACAGCGTGATGCGACAGGTTTCGCTGGCGGATCTGGCCCGCATTCTGTCCGGCGAGGTCAGCAACTGGGCGCAGCTGGGTGGGCCGGATGCCCCTATTGCACTGCATGTGCCAGAGGCCGGGTCGGGTCTGGCGCAGGCGGTCGAGGATCAGGTTCTGAAAACCGCCGGTGTGGTGCTGACCGATACGGCGATCCGCCACAATCGCATACATGACCTGACCGCGGCTGTGGCAAAGGATCCGTTTTCCATCGGTATCGCCAGCAAGGCATCGGCCCATGGCACCCGCGCTGTGCCTTTGACAGGCGGGTGCGGGCATCCTCTGGCCGCGACCCGCCAGTCAATCAAGACCGAAGATTACCCGCTGAATATGCCCATGTTCCTGTATCTGCCGGAACGCCGCCTGCCCCGGATTGCGCGACAGTTTCTGGCCTATAGCCAAAGCCCCGAGGCACAGGTGGCGATACGTGACGCAGGATATGTGGATCAATCTGCTGAAACCCTGCCGGTTGGCGTGCAGGGGGACCGGCTTGCCAATGCGGTCGTCACCGGCGGAACTGAGGTCGGACTGGAGGAGTTGCAGCGCATGATCGAAACCTTGCGCCCGCTGTCGCGCCTGTCCCTGTCGGTCCGGTTCGAACCCGGATCGTCCCGCCCGGACGCGCAGTCGCGCGCCAATATTCAGCAACTGGCGCAAATGCTGGACGCGGGTACGTTGCAGGCGCGCAAGGTGGTGTTTGCAGGCTTCAGCGATGGGGACGGGGGTGCCGTTTCAAATGCCCGCATCGCCCTACGGCGCGCGCAAACCGTGCGAAACGCGGTTATCGCCGCGCTTGAAGCCCCGATCCCTGATAGTATCACGGTCACCGCCGAAGGATTTGGTGAAGCGATGCCCATGGCCTGCGATGACACCGAATGGGGCCGCAAGGTCAACCGGCGGGTCGAGATTTGGGTGCAGTAGCCGCTAGAGATACCCTTCGGAACGAAAGCTGAGCTCGGTCGATTTGCCGATGATCAGGTGGTCATGCAGGGTCAGCCCCAGGGCGGAGCAGGCATCCTGAATGCGGTTGGTCATGTCGATATCTGACTGTGACGGCGTTGGGTCGCCCGAAGGATGGTTGTGCACCAATATCAGGGCCGAGGCATTCAGTTCCAACGCCCGTTTCGCCACTTCGCGCGGATAGACCGGCACGTGATCCACGGTGCCTTTGGCCTGTTCCTCATCCGCGATCAGGACGTTCTTGCGATCCAGATAGAAAACGCGAAATTGCTCGGTCTCGCGATGCGCCATTGTCGTGTGGCAATAATCCAGCAGCGCGTCCCAGCTGGATATTACGTGTCGTTGCATCACCCGCGCCCGTGCCATCCGATGCGCGCAGGCTTCGAGGATTTTCAGATCGGTGATGACCGTATCACCAACGCCCTTGATCTGCCGCAGCCGTTCTTCGGGTGCTGTCAACACACGGTTGAAATCGCCAAAGGCATTCATCAATGCCCGCGCCAATGGTTTCACATCCTGCCGAGGGATGGACCGGAACAAAACCAGCTCCAGCAACTCATAATCCGGGATCGCTGCGGATCCGCCCGCCATGAACCGTTCGCGCAGCCGCTTGCGATGGTCTTTGATGTAGGAGGGTAACCGACCATTCGGCAGCGGCTGCGCTGGCGCTTCGTCCGTATCAAACAGCATGGGGGCTTCGGCAAAGGCGTCCTGTGTCATGCGTTTACCCTGACGCAGAATCACTTTCCGAAAGGTTAATGAGCCTCTCCTGCCATACGCGCGGTGGCGCGGCGGACAATCATGTGCAGAAGGATCGAAAATACGCCCAGAGTCAGCATCGCCGCAAACATCAGGTCCGTCTTGGCACGGCCATTGGCCAGCAGCATCAGATATCCCAGACCTTGCGATGAACCGACCCATTCACCGATCACGGCACCGATCGGCGCATACACCGCCGCCAGCCGCATCCCCGAGGCCAGAGACGGCAACGCCGCAGGGATACGGATGTGCCACAACACAGTGCGCTTGCTGGCCTGCATCGTGCGTGCAAGGTCCAGATACCCCTGCGGTGTCCGCATCAAACCGTCAAAAAAGGACGACGTGATCGGGAAATAGATGATCAGGACCGCCATCGCGACCTTGGACAACAGGCCATAACCCAGCCACAGGGTCAGCAACGGGGCCAGTGCAAAGACCGGCAGGGCCTGCGTGAACACCAGCATTGGCTGCACCAAAACTCGTGCGACGCGGGAATTGGCCAGCTGCAATGCAGTGACAACGCCAAGCAGCGTGCCGCAGGCAAGGCCGATAATGACCTCAATGGCTGTGATCCAGGTGTGTTCGGCAATCAGCCAGCGGTTCTGCCACCAGGTCTCGGCAACCACCACGGGGCCGGGCAGGATGAACTTTGGCAATCCGGTCAGGGTCACGATCCCCTGCCAGATGGCAATGGCAAACAGGGTTGCTGCCAGAACAGAGAGGGACTTCATACCCCGCCCTCCCGCAGCAGCCGCAAAAGCGCGCCTTGTGTTTCCAGCGTCTGCAGATCGTCCACGCTGCGCGGGGCTGGAGCAACCGGCGGATCGCACGGCGTCAGCCCGTGCTGTGTCATGACGACGATGGATTGCCCCAGACGCGCGGCCTCGCCCGGATCGTGGGTTACCAGAAGGACAGTGCGGCCCCGCAGCGCCTCGGCGGCCAGATCCTGCATATCGGCACGGGTTCGGGCATCAAGGGCTGAAAAGGGTTCATCCAGCAACACAATCGGCCGGTCTTCCATCAAGGTGCGGGCCAGTGCCACGCGCTGACGCTGCCCGCCCGAAAGCTCGGGCGGTTTCTTGGTCATATGGTCCTGCAAGCGCATCCGTTCGATCAGGCGGTCGCGCCGGTCAAGGTCAACTTTCTCGCCCCGCAGCCGCGCGCCCAGTGAGACGTTTTGCGCAACACTCGCCCAAGGCAGCAACAGGTCGTCCTGCGCCATATAAGCAACCCGGTCTGAAACCGACTGGCCATCGCTGGCGGTGATCCGGCCCGTGAATTCAGCCCCGGTTTCCAGCCCGGCAATCAGCCGCAAAACCGTGGTTTTGCCAACACCCGATCCACCCAGCAGACAGGTCCACGCCCCTGCGTCAAGCGTCAGGGTCAGCGGCGCGAACAGAGTCGCGCCATCGATCATGGCTGTGCCGCTGATGGTCAGATCGGGCGCCGGGGTCATGGGGTCAGACCCATCTGCCAGAAATTGACTTCCAACTCCGTGGCCGTGCGGAACGTCCTGCACAGACGATCCCAGCGAGGCGACGTTTGGAAATCCGCCCCAATCCGCCTTGTTAGAGCCGAATCCAGCAATTCGCCCACGGCGGTGCAGGCGCTCTGGTAGCCCTCGTCCGCGTAGGTATCGATCCAGCCACGGTAGGTCGTTGATGTTGCCTCCTCAGCCAGGCGGGTGCCTATCTCACCATATCCCATGACGCAGGGTGCAAGTGCTGCCAGAAGATCCAGCAGATCACCGCTATAGCCCGCCTCGAGAACAAAGCGGGTATAGGCCAGATTCTCGGGCCGTTCCGGCGTTGCAAACAGATCGGACTGCGAAATGCCTTCTGCTTCGCAAATACCGATATGCAGCTTCATCTCTTCGCTGATCAGGCCGTTCACGGTACGCGACGCTGCCAGCATTTCAGCATGTGTTTCCGATTTCACCACGGCCAGCGCCCAGGCGCGCGCAAAATGGATCAGGAACACGTAATCCTGACGCAGATAGTGCAGGAACGCCGGGCGTGGCAGGGTGCCGTCTTTCAGGGCTTCGACAAAAGCGTGGCGGGTGTAATCCCGCCACGGCCCCTGCGCCGCATCGCGCATCAGCGCAAAGGCTTTGCCATAATCGCTCATTGCGCGGTTACGTCGATGGCAATGTCACTGACGGGCAGGACGGTGTCGATCATGCCGCTGTCGTTCAGGAATGCCTCGAACCGGGCATAACGGCCAGCGTCAAACCCGGCGGGACGCAGGGCAAAGCGCGGCAGCGTGTCGACCCATGCGCGCGCATTCAGCTCGTCCTGCAGTTCGGGTGAAGTGGCTGAGAAGACCTCCCAGCTTTTTTCGGGGTTGTTGACGATGTACTGAGTCGCTTTTTCGGTCGCGGCCAGGAAACGGGCGATCTTGTCTTTGTCCATCGTATCAGGGTTGGCGACATAGATCAGTTCGTCATAAGACGGCACGCCTTCTTCCTCGATATAGAAACAGGTGCCGGGGCGGCCTTCGATATCCATCTGGTTCAGCTCGAAGTTGCGATAGGCGCCAATCACCGCATCCACCTGACCGGTCATCAGCGAGGGTGAGAGCGAGAAATTCACGTTGATCATCTCAACATCATCCAGCGCGACGTCGTATTTGCCAAGCACGGTGCTGAGGATGGCCTCTTCCACACCGGCGACGGAAAAGCCGATTTTCTTGCCTTTGAGGTCAGCGGGCGATTTGATCGGCCCGTCTTTCAGAACCAGCAGGCAGTTCAGGGGCGTCGCGACGAGCGTGCCGACCCGTTTCAGTGGCAGCCCTTCGTGGATCTGCAAATGCAGTTGCGGTTGATAGGATACCGCCAGATCCGCCTGACCGGCAGCCACCAGACGCGGCGGTGCGGATGGGTCGGCGGGGGCAACGACTTCGACCTGCAACCCCTGTTCGGCGAAATAGCCGTTTTCCTGCGCCACGATGATGGGCCCGTGGTCAGGGTTGATAAACCAGTCCAGAAGGACGGTCATTTTGTCTTCGGCCCAGGCTGGCGCGGCGGCCAGAAGGGCAAGGGCTGTCATCAGCTTTTTCATATCACACGTTTCCTTTTCTCAGGAGGCTGAGGCCGCGACGAGCACAATCTCGCCCGGCCAAATCGGTTGGATTTTCTCGGCAGCGCGCCATGCGCGCAGCCCGGTGGCACAGCAAAGGGCGAGGCGTTGCCCCTTGTTTGGGTCTATTTTTTGTATTTCTTCGGGTGAAATGCGCGTTGCATTCGGGTGAGCCGGAACCGGAGCTTCGTTCGGGTCACGCAGTTCGATAATCTGGTCTGTCTCCCTCAACTGACTGGCGGAGAGAAAGCGGAAACAGCTTGACGGTTCCGGCGCGTCATCAAAACGAAACCCGGTGCTGCGCAGGGTTCGCGCATCATATTGCACCATCTGCCCTAGGGGTGATGGGTCAAGCCGCAAGATCAGGCTCAGCGCCATCTGCGCCTGAATGGACCCGATCACACCGACAACGGGACCCAGAACACCCGCCGTGGCGCAGCTTGCGCCACTTTCCGGTGCGTCGGGGAAAACGGCACGCAGAGAAGGCGCACCGCCGCAAAAGCCGCCCACATATCCTGAAAGCCCCAGCACCGAGGCGCTGATCAGTGGCTTGCCTTGTGCCAGACAAGTATCCGACAGCATATAACTGACCGCATAGCTGTCGGCACAATCCAGGATAATATCCGCCTGCGACACCAGATTGGGCGCATTTTCCCCTGTTAGAGCCTGTTTCTTGGCAATCACATCGATTTCGGCATTCAACGCACGGCATCGGTCAGCGGCGCGTTCAGCCTTTGACTGCCCGCAATCTTCTTCTGAAAACAACGTTTGGCGATGCAGATTCGACAGATCAATGATATCACCATCTACAATCGTGATATGCCCCACTCCGGCTCCGGCCAATAGCGGCAGAAGCGGCGCGGCCAGACCACCTGCGCCGACCACCAAAACACGGGCCGCAGTCAGGCGGCCCTGTCCTTCGATCCCAACCTCGGGCAGCAGCGTTTGGCGGACATACCGGCTCATCTCCTGACCTCGATCCAAGCACGCACCCGCGCTTCGGGGTCGGTGTTCAGCGTGATGTCCGTGACGGCCGAGACAATGTCGGCCCCCGCTGCCAGCACCCCTGCTGCGCGCTCGACGCTCATGCCGCCAATACCGACCAGAGGAATGTCCCCAACCCGCGCCTTCCATTCGGTCACGCGGGGCAGGCCCTGCTGATGCCATTTCATCTTTTTCAGGATGGTCGGATAGACCGGGCCCAGCGCCACGTAATCAGGATCCATGGCCAGAACCCGCTCAAGCTCATCATCGTCATGAGTGGAAACACCCAGCTTTAGACCCGCTTTTCGGATGGATTTCAGGTCTGCGTCATCCAGATCCTCTTGCCCCAGATGAACCCAGTCACAACCCAGATCGATGGCCTGCTGCCAGTAATCGTTGATCACCAGAACCGCCCCATAGTCGCGGCACAGATCGCGCGAGGTGGCAATCTGATCGCGCACCACCTCATCCGGCTGATCCTTGATACGCAACTGCACCAGTTTGACACCCAGGGGCAGCATCCGCCGCAGCCAATCCGCGTGATCAAAGATCGGATAGAAACGGTCCAGCGTCATGACAGGAAGGCCTTTCCAACAACAGGGGTCGAAGGCTCGGCCATATCACGCGCCTCGATTGGGTCTGCCTGATGGGCCAGTTGTCCGGCATGGATTGCCTGCGCCATCGCCTTGGCCATCAGAACGGGATCACCGGCACGGGCCACAGCTGTGTTCAGCAGAACGGCATCATAGCCCAGTTCCATCGCGTGGGCCGCGTGGCTGGGCAGGCCGATCCCCGCATCCACCACCAGCGGCGTGTCGGGGAACTCGGCCCGCATCGACCGCAGGGCGTATTCGTTGTTCAGCCCACGCCCAGACCCGATAGGCGCGCCCCACGGCATCAGCACTTCGCACCCCGCTTCCAGCAGGCGTTCGCCCACGATCAGATCATCGGTGGTGTAGGGAAACACCTCAAACCCGTCTTCGGTCAGGATTCGCGCAGCCTCGACCAGCTGGAACACATCCGGCTGCAAACTGTCGGTGTGGCCAATCAGTTCCAGCTTGATCCATTTGGTGTCAAACACTTCGCGCGCCATATGGGCTGTGGTCACCGCCTCTTTCACCGTATGACAGCCAGCCGTATTTGGCAGGATCAGAACACCCAGCTCACGGATCATCTGCCAGAATGTCTGCCCCGCGCCGGATTCCCGCCGCAGCGATACCGTTGCAACCGCCGCACCGCTTTCGCGAAAGGCCTGTTCCAGAATGGCGGGGCTGGGATATTGGGCGGTGCCCAGCATCAGCGGGTTCGGCAACTCGATGCCGTAGAACGTTCTCATCCTCAGCCCCCCTGCATCGGCGCGACAACTTCGATCCGGTCGCCATCGGTCAGTTTGTGCACAATGCGCAGGCTTGACGGCACGAAATCTTCGTTCACTGCGGTGGCCACACGGCCCGAGAAGCCGCATTCCAGCAACAGATCCGACAGGGTTTCAGCGCGCACGTCCCGCGTCTCGCCGTTAAGCACGATCTTCATCGACCATCTCCGAATGTGTGTTGTCCAATGCCAGATCAGCGACACCCCGCGCCAATGCAGGGGCCAGCAGATAGCCATGGCGATACAGCCCATTGGCATAGATTGTCCGACCCAAGCGCCGGATACGCGGCAGGTTGTCCGGAAAAGCGGGGCGCAGGTCGACACCGATCTCCAGCACCTCGGCCTCGCCAAAGGCCGGGTTCACGGCATAGGCCGCGCTGAGCAGTTCCAGCATCGAGCGGGCGGTGATGCGGCTGCTGTCCTCGGATTCGATCATGGTTGCACCCAGCATGTAGACGCCGTCCCCGCGCGGAACGATGTAGAGCGGCATCCGCGGATGCAACAGCCGCACCGGGCGCGAAACGTTCACATCGGGGCAGCGGAGAACCAGCATTTCACCCTTCACGCCGCGTAGGTCATGCAGATATTCGCGCGCGTGCAGGCCCCGGCAGTCAATGGCGTTGTCCAGTTGCGCCGGAGCCAGCTTTCGGTGGAATTCCACGCCTGCGCCTTGCAGGTGACGATGCAGATCGCGCAATGCCTGGCGAGGATTAAGGTGCGCTTCGTTTTCAAAATACAGAGCTTTGCTAAACTTGCTCAGATCAGGCTCTAATTTGATTATTTTCGCGCGATCAAACTCGCTGAACCCTTCGGTCCTGCGTGCAAACCGACGCAGGTCGGGCAGGTCACGTGCGTTGGCAACAACAAGGGTTCCACTTCTGTTTACCTGCGTTCGCTGCACCCACCATTCGATGGCTTCCTGCCCCAGCCGCAGAACCGGTTCTTCCGCATTTTCATATTCACACCAAGGCGCCAGCATCCCACCGGCCCACCAGGAACACCCATGCGGGCCGGGCGGGCCGCCCGGATCAAAAACCTGCACCCTTGCGCCGCGTGACACAAGCTCACTGGCCACGGCCAGACCCGCAACGCCTGCACCTATGACCGACCAGAGCGTCACGCGGGCCAGATCCGATGGAAGTGGTGCACAGGGCCGTGCCCGGCACCAATCTTCAGCTCATCCGCCCGCGCGATGGCCCCTTGGAGATAATCATGCGCCTGCGCGACCGCATCCCTCAGCGGCAGGCCCCTGGCCAGTCCGGCGGCGATCGATGACGACAGGGTGCATCCGGTTCCGTGGGTGTTCTTCGTGTTCTGACGCGGGGCCTGAAACGCGGCCACGATACCTGAGGGGTCGACCAGCAGATCGTGGCAGACATCGCCGGACCCATGCCCGCCCTTCATCAAAACCGCACCTGCGCCCAGATCACACAGGGCCTGGCCTTGTGCGGCCATCTCGTCCGGTGATTGCGCCGGTGTCGCATCCAGCAAACACGCCGCTTCGGGCAGATTGGGTGTCAGCACAGTCGCTGCTGGCACCATCACTTCGCGCAGCGTCCGGACCGCTTCCTGCGCCAGCAAGGCATCTCCGGATTTTGCGATCATGACGGGATCAAGAATTATGGGGCCCTTGAACGTTTCCAGACCTCGAGCCACTGCGTGAATGATCTCTGGCGTGGCAAGCATACCGATCTTAATGGCCTTCACGTCCAGATCACTCAGCACCGCGTCGATTTGAGCAGCAATGACATCCAGAGGAACCCCATGCACCGCAGTGACGGCTTGCGTGTTCTGCGCTGTAATGGCGGTAATGACGCTTGCGCCGAATACACCCAACGCGGACATCGCTTTCAGATCGGCCTGAATCCCGGCGCCTCCGCCACTGTCAGACCCAGCAATGGTCAGGGCAATTGCCGCCATTTCGTCGCTCCATCTTTTTTGGGCAACGAGGTAAGGAAAACGTCTGTGTTCATAAGACCGTTCCCTACGCCGGAATTGCCCGGATCAGGTTCGATGGGTTAGCGCGGCTGCGCCTCTCAGCCCTGATACGGGCACCCCAACGGTTGTCGTGGACAATTTCAGGGTCGACGGTCGGAATCAAGACCCAATTTGGCAAATGCATTGCCACTTTTGGTCATCTGATAAGGCCAATTGAGTGTCTTTAGGGAGTGTTTTGCGAGGCTCTGCCTCGCGCTCCGGGATATTTAGAGCCAGATGAATAACGGATCCCTGCTTCATCTGGCTGGAAATATCCCGGGGGAGGCGCCCGGAACGGGCGGCGGGGGCAGAGCCCCCGGGTAACCCTGGTTGTCAGCTTTTCATACCGTCCCAGAAGGATTTGACGGATGAGAAAAAGCTTTTTGATTCCGGGTGGTTGTCTTCGCCCAGGTCATCAAACTCGCGCAGAAGTTCTTTCTGGCGGGTGGTCAAGTTGACCGGGGTTTCAACCGCCAGTTCGATGAACATGTCGCCAACACCGCCGCCGCGCAATGCGGGCATGCCTTTGCCGCGAAGACGCATTTGCCGACCCGACTGGCTGCCAGCCGGGATCTGCACCCGCCCACGCCCGCCATCGATTGTCGGAACCTCGATCGATCCGCCCAGCGCGGCCTTGGCCATGCTGACCGGTACACGGCAATAAAGGTTTACGCTGTCGCGTTCGAACAACTTGTGATCAGACACTTCCACAAAGATGTAGAGGTCGCCCGGAGGGCCACCACGCATTCCGGCCTCGCCTTCACCCGCCAGTCGAATACGGGTGCCGGTTTCGACACCGGCAGGGATGTTGACCGACAAAGCGCGATCTTTTTCGACGCGGCCTGCACCCTTACAGGATTTGCAGGGGTTCTTGATGATCTGACCCAGACCCGAACAGGTGGGGCAAGTTCGTTCGACCGTAAAGAAGCCCTGTTGCGCCCGCACCTTACCCATACCGGAACAGGTGGGGCAGGTTGTCGGCTCGACCCCGCCTTCTGCACCGGTTCCTTCGCAGGAGGAACAAGCCACGGCTGTAGGTACATTGATGGTTTTCTGCTGGCCCGAGAACGCCTCTTCCAGCGATACACGCAGGTTATAGCGCAGGTCCGAGCCGCGCGCGGCGCGTCGGCCGCCACCACCACGTTGCCCGCCCATGAAATCGCCGAACAGGTCGTCGAATACATCCGAGAACGCGCTGGAGAAATCGCCCTGCCCAAAGCCGCCGCCAGGCCGACCACCGCCGCCCATGCCGTTTTCAAATGCGGCATGGCCAAAGCGATCATAGGCCGCCTTTTTATCGGCATCGCGCAGCACGTCATAAGCCTCGTTGGCTTCCTTGAACTGCGCCTCGGCATCCGGGTTGTCCTTGTTGCGGTCCGGATGCAACTCTTTGGCTTTCGTGCGAAAACCTTTCTTGATCTCATCCGCCGAAGCGCCCTTGGACACACCGAGCACTTCGTAATAGTCGCGTTTTGACATCAGTATTTCCTTCTGCCTCAACGTAAATAGGCCGGCCCGGCATCCGGACCGGCCCACATTGGCCCGGTTACCCGTTAGTTACGCTTTTCGTCGTCCAGATCTTCAAACTCGGCATCGACGATATCGTCATCACCATGTGCGGCATCCGCTGCGACAGGCTCGTCCTCGGCCTCTTCGGACTGCGCCTTGTAGATGGCCTCACCCAGCTTCATCGCTGCTTCGGTGACATTCTGGATGCCAGACTTGATCTTGTCGGCATTGTTGGTTTCCAGCTCGTCCTTGAGTGCGGCGATGGCCAGTTCGATGGCTTCGATCGTGGTCGGGTCGACTTTATCGGCATGCTCTTCCATCGACTTTTCGGTCGAGTGGATGAGACTTTCCGCCTGGTTCTTGGCGTCGACTAGCTCGCGGCGTTCCTTGTCGGCTTCCGCGTTCTCTTCGGCGTCCTTTACCATCTTTTCGATGTCTTCGTCGGACAGACCGCCCGATGCCTGGATGGTGATCTTCTGTTCTTTGCCGGTGCCTTTGTCCTTGGCCGAAACCGAGACAATGCCGTTGGCGTCGATGTCGAAGGTCACCTCGATCTGGGGCATGCCGCGCGGTGCGGGCGGGATGTCTTCGAGGTTGAACTGACCCAGGATCTTGTTGTCCGCAGCCATTTCACGTTCGCCCTGGAACACGCGGATGGTCACGGCGTTCTGGTTGTCCTCGGCAGTCGAGAAGACCTGAGACTTTTTCGTCGGGATCGTGGTGTTGCGGTCGATCAGGCGAGTGAACACGCCACCCAGCGTCTCGATGCCCAGCGACAGCGGGGTCACGTCCAGCAGAACCACGTCCTTGACGTCGCCCTGAAGAACACCGGCCTGAATGGCGGCGCCCATGGCAACCACTTCGTCCGGGTTCACACCCTTGTGCGGCTCTTTGCCGAAGAACTTGGTGACTTCTTCGATCACTTTCGGCATCCGGGTCATACCACCGACCAGAACAACTTCGTCCACGTCAGCAGCCGACAGACCGGCGTCTTTCAGAGCAGCCTGGCACGGTTTCATCGACTTCTTGATCAGGTCGCCGACCAGAGATTCCAGCTTGGCACGGGTCAGTTTCATGACCATGTGCAGCGGCTGACCGTTCGAACCCATCGAGATGAACGGCTGGTTGATTTCGGTCTGCGAGGTCGAGCTGAGTTCGATCTTGGCTTTTTCCGCGGCTTCTTTCAGACGCTGAAGGGCCATCTTGTCAGCAGACAGATCGACACCGTGTTCCTTTTTGAACTCATCCGCCAGGTAGTTGACGATGCGCATGTCAAAGTCTTCACCACCCAGGAAGGTGTCACCGTTGGTCGATTTGACCTCGAACAGGCCGTCGTCGATTTCCAGAATGGTCACGTCGAAGGTACCGCCACCAAGGTCATAAACCGCGATGGTTTGGGTTTCCTGCTTGTCCAGACCGTAGGCCAGCGCGGCAGCTGTCGGTTCGTTGATGATCCGCAGCACTTCCAGACCGGCGATTTTACCGGCGTCTTTGGTGGCCTGACGCTGTGCGTCGTTGAAGTATGCCGGAACGGTGATGACCGCCTGCGTGACTTCCTCACCCAGATAGCTTTCCGCGGTTTCCTTCATCTTACCCAGAGTGAAGGCCGAAATCTGGCTTGGGGAGTATTTTTCACCGCGGGCCTGAACCCATGCGTCGCCATTGCCACCATCAACGATGGTATAAGGCACCATCTTCTTGTCTTTTTCGACTTCGGCATCATCCACACGACGACCGATCAGACGCTTGACGCCAAAGATCGTGTTGTCGGGGTTGGTGACCGCCTGACGCTTTGCAGGCTGACCGACCAGCCGCTCATCTTCAGTGAAGGCGACGATCGAGGGCGTGGTCCGCGCCCCTTCGGCGTTTTCGATAACCTTCGGCTGCGAACCGTCCATGATGGCCACGCACGAGTTTGTGGTCCCGAGGTCAATCCCGATTACTTTTCCCATTTTTGCAATCCCTTTCTCTTCAAGGCGATGTCTCGACGGCAGGACCCGTTACGGCATCCCGTCCCCGATCTGATGTGCGCGACAGCACTACCATCGCGCGTCCCGGCGTATATAAGGGCGAGACCAGAGGCCTGCAAGCACCGTAGAACGCAGGTTTTAGGGATTCTGATGCCTTTTTTGGCAAGGAATTGGAAAGGATTGGGGTTTCCGGAATGGCGCGATTGGTTTTGCGGGGGTTCGATATCAGGAAAGGCTATCTTGATCCTGCGGCCCAGTCGCGGGTGATCGCGGATTTGCGCCCGATTCTGAAAGCTGCGCCCCTGTTCCGGCCTGTTACCCCCTCAGGCAAGGAGATGTCGGTTCGGATGACCTCGGCTGGCGATCTGGGTTGGGTGACCGACAAGGCCGGGTACCGGTATCAGGATCAGCACCCCAAAGGTGGTGCCTGGCCGGAAATCCCCGCCGCCATTCTGGATATCTGGCGCGATCTGGTCAGCACCGAGCAGGCCCCAGATTGCTGTTTGGTCAACTATTACGGGGAAGGTGCAAAAATGGGCTTGCATCAGGACAAGGACGAGGCCGATTTTTCATGGCCCGTCCTGTCGGTTTCGCTGGGCGATGATGCCTTGTTTCGGATCGGCAACACGACGCGCGGCGGCAAGACCGAGGCGATCTGGCTGAGTTCGGGGGATGTTGTTGTTATGGGCGGTCCGGCGCGGCTGGCATATCACGGTGTGGATCGGATCAGGTTCGGATCCTCGCGCCTGCTGCCCAAAGGCGGGCGCATCAACCTTACGCTGCGGGTGGCGCGCTAGCGGCGCGCATTCCAGCTTTTTGAGACGTGCTGACGGGTGAAGAATTCGCCCATAAGACCGATCATCAACAGGGCGATTCCGACCCAGGCCGCGTATTCCCAGCTTGTGTTTCTTGGATAATAGTTGCGGAACACGAACCCGCGGGTCTGGTCGATGATGTGAAACAGCGGGTTCCAGGCAAACATCATCAAAAGCCCGCCACCCAGTGCGTTCGCAATAAACATCTTACCGGAAAACACCATGTTCAGCCGCCGGTAAATATTGGTCAGCATCGAAACGGTCGTCGGGGCCCACGGTTTCAGTGCCATGAACACAAGCCCCACCGCGCAGCCGGTAAACCAGGCCAGCACCAACATTGCAAAGGCGCCGCCAGGGTTCTGCACCTCAAGCGGAGCAACAGCGACACTGTAGACGAACAGGATGATGAACATGGCCAGCAGAAACTTGTAGAAAGTGCTGAAGGCCGCAGCGAGAATCGTGACCATTACGTTCATCGGCGAATGCAGCATCATCGGGTTATTGGATGACCCAACCCCGGAAATCGCGCCGATCGACTGTATGTGCAGCATGAACGGGAACACGCCTGACAGGACATACAGCAGAAATTCGCCCCTGATCCTGGCGACCCCGCCCCGGCCCATCAGCGACATGAGCAGATAGAACGTGACCATCATCACCAGCAATTGCACGACGTTAAGCATAATCGCGATCACCGCATTCGGATGCTGCGCGCGCACGTTCCGCACCACCGCGTGGAACACCAGTTCCGCAGTCGTCAGTGCACCGCCCAGCAGCGTTTGATTGCGCTTGTAATAGAACACTAAAAGGGTCTTTCCTGCCTCGTCGTCCCTAACCTGGCATGAATATCTTGCCGTTCGGTAACCGTCGCATCATAAGTCGGTCACGAGTTTGGATCAACAAACCACAGGAACGGAGCATTTTTGTGACCTACGACGCGCTTATTCCCGTCATCCGGCGTCTGGCCCTTGAGGCTGGCGACAGGATCATGGAAATCTATGAGGCAGACGATTTCGACGTCAAAGTCAAATCAGACTCCAGCCCTGTGACCGAAGCGGATGAGGCAGCCGATGCGCTGATTTCAGCCGGGTTGCGTCAGGCATTCCCCGATATCCTGCTGATCACCGAAGAACAGGCCGCCTCGCATTCCGAAAAGGGGGACACCTTTTTGATTGTCGATCCGCTGGATGGCACCAAGGAATTCATCAACCGCCGTGGCGATTTCACCGTCAACATCGCACTTGTCGAGAACGGAACGCCGACACGGGGCGTGGTCTATGCCCCGGCGCGGGGTCGCATGTTCTATACGCAGCCCGATGGTCAGGCGGTCGAGGAAACGGGCGCGTTTGACAAGGATGCACCCGGCACCCTGACCCCAATAGCAGTCTCTAACCCGGACAATTCCGCGCTTTTGGTCGTGGCGTCAAAGTCGCACCGGGATCAGGCCACCGAGGATTACATCAACAAGTATCAGGTCAGGGACAGCAAAAGCGCGGGATCGTCTCTCAAGTTCTGTCTGGTTGCGACGGGCGAGGCGGATCTTTATCCGCGGGTCGGGCGCACGATGGAGTGGGACACGGCGGCAGGGCACGCGGTACTGGCCGGGGCCGGAGGCCGGGTTGTGCGGTTTGACGATCACGCGCCGCTTCTCTATGGCAAAGAGGGCTATGCGAACCCGTTTTTTATCGCGTACGCTCCGGGTGTTAAGCTGAAGGAGGCCTGATGTCAGTTCTGATCGCCATCCCCGCCCGCTATGCCTCGACCCGCTATCCGGGCAAGCCTTTGGTGCCGCTGACCGGCGCGACCGGCGTTTCGATGACACTGATCGAACGGTCCTGGCGAGCAGCCACTTCTGTCGCGGGCGTGGACCGGGTTGTGGTCGCAACCGATGATGACCGCATCCGCGAGCTGTCCGAAGGCTTTGGCGCCGAGGTGGTGATGACCTCGGAAAACTGCCAGAACGGCACCGAACGCTGCGCTGAGGCCCACAAGGTTCTGGGCAGCGGGTATGACATCGTGGTCAACCTTCAGGGCGATGCACCCCTGACACCGCATTGGTTTGTCGAGGACCTGATCACAGGGCTGCGCGCGGCACCCGACGCTGGCGTGGCCACACCCGTCCTGCGTTGCGACGGGGATGCTTTGAACAGCCTGCTGAATGACCGCAAACATGGCCGTGTTGGCGGAACAACCGCCGTGTTTGGGCGCGACAACAGCGCGATGTATTTCTCGAAAGAGGTCGTGCCTTTCACCTCGGAGACCTATGGCGGGGATGAACCCACGCCGGTGTTTCACCATGTCGGCGTCTATGCCTATCGGCCTGATGCGTTGGCGGCCTATCCGGGCTGGCCAACAGGCCCTCTGGAAAAGCTGGAAGGTCTTGAACAGCTCAGGTTCATGGAAAATGGCCGCAAGGTTCTGTGCGTCGAGGTTGACGCCAAGGGCCGTCAGTTCTGGGAGCTGAACAACCCGCAGGACGTGCCCAAGATCGAAGAGATGATGGCTGCGATGGGGCTGGAGTAGCCGGTTTTGCCCATGACGCCCCGCGGTTCCCATATCTCGATGACAGGCAATCTGGATCCAAAGGACGTTTCATGAAACCAATCCTCGTGACCGGTGGTGCCGGATATATCGGGTCGCATGCCTGCAAGGCGCTTGCGCAGGCGGGCTATGTTCCCGTGGCCTATGACAATCTGGTCACCGGCTGGCAGGATGCAGTGAAATACGGTCCGTTTGAACAGGGCGACCTGTTGGACCGGGCACGCCTGGACGAGGTATTTGCCAAGCATAAGCCGGTTGCGGTGATGCATTTTGCGGCGCTCAGCCAGGTGGGCGACGCGATGCGGCAGCCCGGGTTGTACTGGTCGAACAATGTCACCGGATCGTTGACGCTGATCGAGGCTGCGGTTGCGGCGGGCTGTCTGGATTTCGTGTTCTCATCCACATGCGCCACTTACGGCGAGCATGACAATGTGGTGCTGGACGAGGCAACCGCCCAACACCCGCTAAATGCCTATGGTGCATCGAAGCGCGCAATCGAGGATATCCTGAGGGACTTCGAAGCGGCCCATGGGCTGCGCCATGTCATTTTCCGGTATTTCAACGTTGCCGGCGCCGATCCCGAAGGCGAAGTGGGCGAGTTTCACCGGCCTGAAACCCATCTAATCCCCCTGATGCTGGATGCGATTGACGGCAAGCGCGAGGGTTTGACCGTTTTTGGCACCGATTACGATACGCCCGACGGCACATGTATCCGCGATTATGTCCATGTCTGTGATCTGGTCGACGCGCATGTTCTGGGGCTGGGTTGGCTGGAGCAGGGTAAAGAAAGCCGTGTTTTCAATCTGGGCACCGGCTCGGGGTTTTCCGTGCTTGAGGTGATCGAGCATTCCAAGTCCGTCACCAACCGCCCGGTGCCGTATTCGGTCGGTGCCCGTCGGGCGGGCGATTGCACCAAGCTGGTTTCCGGCTCTGTCCGCGCCCAAACCGAACTGGGATGGAAGCCGAAAAGGTCAACGTTAGAGACGATGATTGCGGATGCCTGGCGCTGGCATCAGAACGGCCACTACGAGAAATGAGGCCCCGGTGACGTCCAATACGGTTCAGACACTCCCTGATATCGGTTGGCGACAGGAATACCGGTTGCGCTGGAAACGGCGACGCCTTCTTTGGCGCTCGATGCGCAGCCGACATCAACTGACCTGCCTGAAAGATCAGACAAGCAGGATACGGGGCAACGACATTCTGGCCTTTACCACCTTGCGGAATGAAATCACCCGCCTGCCCTGGTTCTTCCGTCACTATCGCCAGCTGGGCGTGAACCATTTTCTGATCGTCGACAACGGCAGCGATGACGGCTCGGCTGAATACCTGCAAGGGCAACCGGATGTTTCCCTTTGGCAGACCCGGTCCAGCTATCGCGGATCACGCTTTGGGCTGGACTGGCTGAGCTGGCTACAGATGCGATACGGCCATGGCCACTGGTGCCTGATGGTCGACGCGGATGAGCTGCTGGTTTATGCCCGGCACGACCGCCAATCTCTGCATGAGCTCACAGAATGGCTGGACCGGCAGGGGCGGGCCGGGTTTGGCGCTTTGATGCTGGATCTGTATCCAAAGGGGCCGTTGGGCGACCAAACCTATGACCCGGAAACGGATCCGATCAAGGTGCTGAACTGGTTTGACGCAGGCCCGTATCGTGCGCAGCGGCAAAGCCCGATGGGAAACCTGTGGGTTCAGGGCGGCGCACGCGAGCGGGTGTTTTTTGCCCAAGCGCAGCAGCGATCCCCGACGCTGAACAAGATCCCGCTCATGCGGTGGTCGCGGCGCTATGCCTATGTAAACTCGTGCCATTCCGCCCTGCCCCGTCGTCTGAACGCAGAGTATGACGGGCCGGGCGGCGACACCCCGTCCGGCGTGCTGCTGCACACGAAATTTCTACCGGACATTATTGAAAAATCCAAAACTGAAATGCTGCGCCGCCAGCATTTTCATGACCCGAACCAGTTCGGCGCGTATTACGATCAGATACTCAATCAACCAGACATGTGGACCCCGCAATCGGTGCGCTATACCGGCTGGTCGCAGTTGCTGGAAATGGGGCTGATGCGCGACGGCGGCTGGCGTTGAAAACAAATCGAGGGGGATCAACGGCACCTTTACCATTTCCGGGGTTTAAAAAAGTTGCCTCAGAAGAGGTAGAAGTGGCATAAACCCACAATGTCCTGTCGCACCAGCGGTCACGGCAGGTTCGGGGAAAGCTCGCGTCATAATAAAGGTTGGGCAGTCGCGTGAGCCTGTTTGATTCATACAAGATGAGATTGCGGCGCAAGCGCCGTATTCTGCGCTGCCTCAGACGTCGGCGCGAACTTAAGCCCGCCAGCACCAACACGTCTGCCATCCGCCGTGACGATATCCTGTTGATGAGCGTTGTGCGAAACGAGAAAATTCGCCTGCCCTACTTTCTGGAATATTACCGCAAACTGGGCATCGACCATTTTCTGTTCATCGACAATGACAGCGATGACGGCAGTTTCGAATTCCTGAAAGAGCAGGCCGATGTATCGGTCTGGCGGACAACAAGCAGCTACAAACGTGCAAGCTATGGTCTTGACTGGTCGAATTACCTATTGCGCAAATACGCGCATGGACATTGGGTTCTGAGCGTCGACCCGGATGAGTTTTTTATCTACCCCTTCTGCGACACCCGCCCGATCCGCGCCTTGACAGACTGGCTGGACGGAAGCGCCGTGCGCAGCTTTGGCACCATGCTGATCGACATGTATCCCGAAGGGCCTGTCGATGCCGAAACCTATCGCGAGGGGCAGGATCCCTTTGAAATCGCACGGTGGTTCGATCCGGGGAATTACACGATCACCAAGAACCCCGATTACAAGAACCTGTGGATTCAGGGGGGCGCGCGGGCGCGGGTGTTCTTTCGCGACAAGCCATCCAAAGCCCCGGCACTGAACAAGATCCCGCTGGTCAAATGGGATCGGCGGTATGTCTATGTCAGCTCGACCCACTCGCTTTTGCCGCGCGGGCTGAATCAGGTTTACGACGAATGGGGTGGGGAAAAGGCCAGCGGTTCGTTGCTTCATGCCAAGCTGATCGACACCCTTGGCGACAAGGCATGCGAAGAATTGCAGCGCAGCCAGCACTATAGCGGTTCGGGCGAATACAAGGCCTATGCCGCACAGCTTGAAGACAAGCCCGTATTCTGGTGCGAATGGTCTGAGGCTTATATCAACTGGCGGCAGCTTGAGATTCTGGGCCTGATGTCAAAAGGAAACTGGGCATGAGCGGTCTGGGCATCGTCATGCTGGTTCATACCTCGCTGGACCGGGCCGAACAGGTCGCGCGCCATTGGACCGCTGCCGGATGCCCGGTTGTGATCCATGTGGATCGCAAGGTGCCCGGTGAAGAATTTGCGCGATGCGTCGCGTCCTGTTCCGACAACCCCCGGATCGCATTTTCTGACCGGCATCAATGCGACTGGGGCGGGTGGGGCATCGTTGCTGCTTCACAAAGCGCGTCCGAACTGATGCTGGAGCGGTTTCCGGAAACGCGCCACATATTCCTGTCGTCGGGGGCCTGCCTGCCGCTGCGCCCGGTTCAGGAGCTGATCGATTACCTGGCCGACCGGCCTCGTGTCGATTTCATCGAAAGCGCGACAACGTCTGATGTCAGCTGGACAATCGGCGGGTTGGATCATGAGAGGTTTACGCTACGGTTCCCGTTTTCCTGGCGAAAACAGCGCGGATTGTTCGACGCATATGTAAAGCTTCAGCGCGCGGTCGGGTTTCGCAGGAAAATCCCCGACGGTCTGGTCCCGCATATGGGCAGCCAGTGGTGGTGCCTGACCCGTCAAACACTGTCTGCCATTCTGCAGGACCCCAAGCGCAAACAATATGACAGCTACTTCCGCCATGTGTGGATTCCGGATGAAAGCTATTTCCAGACATTGGCGCGGCTGTATTCCACACATATCGAGAGCCGATCCCTGACCCTGTCCAAGTTTGACTATCAGGGCCGCCCGCACATTTTCTACGACGATCATCTGCAATTGCTGCGGCGATCAGACTGTTTTGTTGCCCGCAAGATCTGGCCCCGTGCGGAACGGCTGTATCAGGCGTTTCTGACCGATCAGGCCAGTGCGATGAAACCGGCAGAACCCAATCCCGGCAAGATTGACCGCGTGTTTTCCAAGGCGGTCGAGCGGCGGACACGGGGGCGTGACGGGCTTTACATGCAAAGCCGGTTTCCCCGGCACGGCAGTGAAAACGGCCTTACCTCGTCACCCTATTCCGTATTTCAGGGCTTTTCCGAACTGTTTGAAGATTTCGAAGATTGGCTGGCCGCGGCCACTGGCACACGCGTGCACGGGCATCTGTTTGGACCCGAGCGTGCGGAATTTGCAAAGGGTGAAACCATCACAAACGGTGCGCTTAGCGATTGTGCTTTGCTGCGCGATTACAATCCGACGGCCTTTCTGTCGAATCTGATCTGGAACACACGCGGCGAACGCCAGTGTTTCCAGTTCAGCCCCCGCGACACGCAGGACATCAATTGGTTTCTGGCGCGGGACAAGAATGCGCAAATCTCGGTCATCACCGGGGCCTGGGCGATTCCGCTATTCCGGTCGAACCTGAATTTTTCGGATATCCGGTGCGAGGCCGCGCGTCTGCAACAGATCGAAACCAAACAGCTTGAGGTACTGACCTCGGTCTGGACCAAAGCGCGGATGCGCAGCTGGTCTCTGGCCGATTTCATTGAAGCACCGATGGAGCCCTTGCAGACAATCCTGGACGAGATTGGCGCGCATCAGGCCAGCCACCTGACCGAAGTGCCCACCATGGTCGATCTGTCCGGGTTCGGGAAGTTCCTGCAAAACCTCAAGAACCAGGGAATGCACCCTTACCTGATGGGCGATTTTCCTTCGGACGATGTGTTCGGCCGTCAGACGAAACCCTATCGCAAACCCTATCTGGTGCAGTAATCATCCATGCCAGCCAATTTTGACTACTTCGTTGTTCTGGCTGCCATGCGCACAGGGTCGAACCTGCTTGAGGCCAATCTGAACGCGCTGGACGGGGTTTCCTGCCACGGCGAAGCCTTCAACCCGCATTTTGCCGGCAACCTGAAATCCGATACCCTTCTGGGTCTGTCGCTGGAAGACCGCGATGCAGATCCGATGCGGCTGTTGACGGCAATCCGTTCGGCACCGGGCGACTTGAACGGTTTTCGGTATTTCCAGGACCACGATCCACGCATTCTGAAGCCAGTGCTGAACGATCCGCGCTGTGCCAAGATCATTCTCACGCGCAATCCGCTGGACAGTTTTCTGTCCCTGAAGATCGCGCGCGCCACGCAGCAATGGCAGCTGAAGAACGTGAAGCGCCGCGTCGATGCACAGGTTGCGTTCGACGGGGCCGAGTTTTCTGAGTATCTGGATCAGGTCCACAGCCACCAGCACATGTTGCGGCGGCATTTACAGAAGACCGGTCAGACTGCCTTTTTCATTACCTATGACGACCTGGCCGAGTTGGACGTTCTGAACGGTCTGGCCGCATGGCTGGGGGTTGAGGCGCGGCTGAGCAAACTTGACGATACTCTGAAACCGCAAAACCCGGCTCCTGCCGTATCGAAAGTCACCAACCCCGATGAGATGCAAGACGCCCTGTCCAAGCTGGACAGGTTCGGATTGCACCAGCCCGCCCGTTTCGAACCAAACCGGGGCGCGGCGGTGCCGCAATACGTCGCCGCAGCCAGATCAGCATTGATGTATTTGCCCATTCGCGGCGGCATAGAGCCTGTTATTGCGCAATGGATGGCCAGCCTGGATGGCTGTTCTACGGACGATCTGGTCACAAACCGGAACCGCAAGGAAATCCGCGTCTGGATGCAAGACCACCCCGGACACCGAAAGTTCACCGTGTTGCGCCACCCGTTGGCACGGGCGCATTCGGCGTTCTGCCAGTACATTCTGGATACCGGGCCGGGCAGTTACAAGATGGTCCGCAATTATCTGCGCAACCGCCTTGACCTGCCGATCCCAGGGCAGGTGCGCGACAACAATTACTCGGTCGAACAGCATCGGGATGCATTTCTGGCGTTCCTCGGGTTCCTGCGCATGAACCTCAAAGGTCAGACGCCGATCCGCGTTGACGGGACGTGGTGCAGCCAGTCCCGCACGCTGGATGGCATTGCCAGCTTTCTGATGCCCGACGTGATTCTGCGGGAAGAGGAGCTGATCACGGCTCTGCCGGATCTGGCCCGCTCAACAGGCCACCCCAATCCGCCGGTTCCCGGCCCGTGCGCGCAAGATGTTCCGTATACGCTGGATCAGATCTATGACGAACAGCTTGAAGCGCTGGCATCCGAGGTCTACCAGCACGACTATGAAACATTCGGGATTGCAGCGTGGGCGCCTGTGCCCCCTAAGGGCGCAGAGTGATCAGCGTCCCTCGGTTGACCATCGCATAGATTTCTTCGATCTCGTCATTCTTGACCGCGATGCATCCCGCGGTCCAATCCGGAGTTTTCTTGGCGCGTTTGAACTCGGATCGCAGATTTGGCTGCCCGTGAATGAAGATGTCCCCACCCGGATCAACTCCCTCAGCCTTGGCCTTGGCGATGTCCTGAGAGTTGGGATACGAAATCCCGATAGACAGGTGATACCGGCTGTTGGGGTTGTGCCGATCGATCAGGTAACTTCCTTCGGGCGTGCGGCCGTCTCCGCGTTTGGTTTTTGTGCCCTGCGGCGCAAACCCCAAATCCACATCATATTCCTTGAGGACTTTTTCGTGGTGCAACAAATAAAGTTTGCGCGCGCCCTTGTTGACCACCAGCGAGGTGACCTCGGGCCCATCATAAGTCAGAAAATTTGGTCGGGCTGATGCACAAGCCGAAAGGCCCAGCGTTGCCATCGCCCCCAATCCGAATGCTCGACGATCCATGTTTCACTGCCTGCTTTGTTTTTTGGGGCTTATTATGCCAAAAAATGCGAAAACTGAAATCACTTTTTGATGTTCAAGTTTTCGGTCAGATGCCGCTCGATGCTCTCCAAGCGTTCCAGAACCTCATCACGATACGCATCAGTTTTGACCTCATCCTCTGCATGGTGCGCGTCCTGCATGGAATTTACGATCAGACCCACCAATAGGTTCACCACCGCAAAGGTGGTGACCATGATGAAGGGGACGAAGAACAGCCAGGCATAGGGATAAACCTCCATCACTGGGCGGACGATCCCCATCGACCAGCTTTCCAGCGTCATGATCTGAAACAGTGTATAGGCTGACCGGCCAAGATCGCCGAACCAATCCGGGAAGGTTGCCGAGAACAGCTTGGTCGAGATCACGGCACCGATATAGAACAGAATTGCCATCAGCAGGAACACACTGGCCATTCCCGGCAGGGCCGAGATGAACCCTTCAACCACCCGGCGCAGTCTTGGCGCAACGGAAATCACGCGCAATACCCGCAGGATTCGCAGGGCTCGCAAAACGGACAGGCCTCCGGCGCTGGGAACAAGCGCAATGCCGACGATCAGGAAATCGAAATTGTTCCAGCCGTTTGTGAAAAACCTGCGCCCGGTCGCGATCAGTTTCATGGTAATTTCCGCCACAAAGATCGCAAGGCACAGCTTGTCCAGCATCACGATCAGCGGCCCGGCGGCTTCCATCAGGGTCGGCGACGTCTCCATCCCCAAAAGCACTGCGTTAAAGATGATGACAGCCGTTATGAATTGCCCGAATGCAGGCGCTTCGATGATGTTCAGCAGACGCTGTCTGAAACCCATGGGTCGCTTTCTCCTGTCTGATCAAGATGCGGCGTTCAGGGTAAACCGCGCAGCAAGTTCCGTATGTGACGACCATCGAAACTGGTCAACGACCTGCACCCATTCAAGGGTATAGCCAGCGTTAACCAATATTTTTGCATCGCGCGCGAAGGTGACGGGGTTGCACGAGACATAGGCAATCACCGGGCGTCTGGCCTCTGCCAGCTCGGCCACCTGCGCCTCGGCACCGGCGCGGGGCGGGTCCAGAACGATTGCGTCAAACGATTTCAGTTCATCCGGCATCAACGGACGGCGGAACAGGTCGCGGGCCTCGGTCGTCACGCGTTTCAGACCTTGCGCCCTGCGCCAGCCCTGATCCAGTGCCTGCATCATGTCTGCGGCACCTTCGACCGCGTGAACCTCGGCTTTTTCTGCCAGAGGCAATGAGAATGTGCCGCTGCCCGCAAACAGGTCAACAATCCGTTTCGCACCCCGTGTTGCCTCGGAAACGACCTGTAATAGAGCCTGTTCTCCGTCGTTGGTCGCCTGAAGGAAGGCACCGGGCGGCGGCGTGATGGCGGCGGCTCCAAAGCGCTGAACCGGAGCGTGGCGCATGGCAATCACTTCACCATCCCAGCTGAGCCGCGCCAGACCGTGTTTTTCGGTTTCTTGCGCCAGTGCCAGCTCCAGCGGCCCATCCAAGGGCTTGCCGCCCTTGACGGCCACATCCAGCCCGCCCTCGGACAGGGTGAGCGTGACGGCCAAGACGCCCTTGCGGCTGCCACCCAGAACCGCCAGCGCCTCGGCCACGGGGATGGCGGCGATCAGGGCCGGATCGAGCAAACGGCAATCCGGGATTTCGGTGATCGTGTCCGATGCACGTCCATGGAACCCGGCCAATGTGCCTTTCTTGGTCCGCCTGACGGCAATCGTGGCGCGTCGGCGTGAGTGTTCGGGAGATGTGTGTATCGGACGCATCGGCGCCTCAACCCCCTGCGCGGACAGGGCGTTGCGGACAATGCTCAGCTTCCAGTCGGCGACAAACGCATCAGAGGCGTGTTGCAACTGACAGCCACCGCAGGCTTTGTAATGGCGACACGGGGCCTTTACCCGGTCATCAGACGGCACCTCGACGCGGATATCGGTCAGCACCTGATCAACAAGGGTGCCGCTGACAACCTCACCCGGAAGGGTGCGCGGGGCATAAACGGGCCCATCAGCGATGCCGTCGCCCTGATGGCCAAGCCGGGTGATTGTGTAATACTGCGTCATGAGGCGCCTGATATCCGGGCTTTGGGTGCAACAAAACCCTTATTCGGCAGCTTCTGCCTGAATGAAGCCACCAGATTGCCGATGCCAGAACCGGGCGTAAAGCCCGCCCTGATCCAAAAGGTCTTCGTGGGTTCCGGTTTCCACGATTTGCCCCTGATCCAGAACGATGATCCGGTCCATCTCGCTGAGCGTTGACAATCTGTGGGCGATGGCCAGAACGGTTTTGCCCTGCATCACCCGATGAAGCGCCGATTGAATCGACGCCTCGACCTCGGAATCAAGGGCCGAGGTTGCCTCGTCCAGAACCAGAATGGGCGCGTCCTTAAGAATAGCGCGAGCCAGGGCGATCCGTTGCCTTTGGCCACCGCTGAGCTTTACGCCACGCTCGCCCAGATGAGCGTCATAGCCGGTACGGCCCTGGGCGTCCTTGAGGCTCAGGATGAAGTCATGCGCTTCGGCCTTGATTGCGGCCTTGATCAACTCGGCCTCGGACGCGTCCGGGCGGCCATAGAGGATGTTTTCGCGGGCGGACCGGTTGAACATCGCCGTTTCCTGCGTGACCATGCCGATTTGGCGGCGCAAACTGTCCTGCGTGACCTGCGACACGTCCTGCCCGTCGATGCAAATAGCGCCGTTTTCCCTATCATAGAGCCGAAGAAGCAGCGAAACGAGTGTTGATTTGCCCGCCCCTGAGGCACCGACAATTCCCAGCTTCTCGCCCGGTTGCACGGTAAGCGTCAGGTCCGTAACACCGCCCACATCCCGACCGTATGCAAAGCTGACATCTTCAAACGAGATGGATCCTTCGGTTACATCAAGATCTTTCGCGCTGCGCGCATCCTCGACCCTGTCCCGTCTGGCCAGCGTCTTCATCCCGTTTTCGATCTCACCCACATTGGCATAGAGCCCCATCAACGTGAAGCTGACCCATCCGGTCATCTGCGAAATCCGAACCGACACCGCGCCAGCGGCAACGATGTCACCGGCGGTTGCCATTCCGAACTGCCATAACCACAGCGTCGCCCCCAGCAGGAGAACAGGCAGAATGCCGGCAAGCGCCATCAGGACGAACCGGAAACTGGCCGACAGCTTGCCGAACGCCAGTGATTTTTTCCGCAGCTCGACCATCGAGTGCCGCGCGGCCTGATCTTCGAAATCCGAGTGCGCAAAAAGCTTGACGGTTTTGATGTTGGTGATCGTGTCGACCACCTGCCCCGAAACCATCGCCCGCGCCCCTGCACGTGCAGCCGAGCGTATGCGAATACGCGGCAGGTACCAGCGCACCAGAAGGAAATAGACCACCAGCCAGGCTGCAAAGGGCAGCATCACCAAAGGATGAATAGACCCTAACAAAAGCAAAGAGCCCGCTAGCGACGCCAACGCAAACACAATCGCACTGATCGTTTCGGACACGACCGAGGCCATGGCGTTCGACGTCTGCATCTGTTTCTGGGCAATGCGCCCGGCGAAATCATCGTCGAAATAGGTGACAGACTGGCCCAGCGTCCAGCGGTTCAGCTTGGCCAGCACCAAAGGCGTGATGTTGGGCATCACGATATAGTTGTTCGAAATCGAAGACAGCCCAAACAGGATCGGGCGCAGCAGCATGAAGAACACCACCGCCCCAAAGATCATCCACATATTCCCGGCGGTCATGAAATGCTCGGGCCCGCTGGATGTTGCCACATCGATCACACGCCCCAGAATCCACGCTGTTCCAGCCTCCATCGCGCCAGCCAGGGCCGAAAAGAACGCGGCGACAAACAGCATGGGCCACGCGCCCGAAAGGCTCCAGCGAATGAACGCCCCCAATGTCTGCGGCGGGGGCGTTTCTGTGGTCCTGAACGGATAGATGAGATCGGCAATCTTCATTCAGCGGCCTCCGGGTTCATGAAGCCGCCAGATTGCCGCGCCCAGAACTGCGCGTAAAGGCCACCCTGCGCCAATAGATCAGAATGCGCGCCCTCTTCGACGATGCGGCCCCCGTCCATCACCAGAATGCGATCCATCTGCGCAATGGTGCTGAGACGGTGGGCGATGGCAATCACGGTCTTGCCCTGCATCATTCCGTAGAGGGTTTCCTGAATTGATGCTTCGACCTCGGAATCCAGCGCCGATGTCGCCTCGTCCAGCAAAAGTATTGGCGCGTCCTTCAGGATCACCCGGGCCAGCGTTACCCGCTGCCTCTGACCACCGGACAGCTTTACGCCCCGCTCACCCACATGCGCATCATACCCGGTGCGCCCCTGCGGGTCTTGCAGGTCAAGGATGAACGCGTGCGCTTCGGCCTGTTTGGCTGCGGCAATCATCTGCGCCTCGGTCGCGTCCGGACGACCGTAAAGGATGTTGTCACGCACAGAGCGATGCAGCAACGCACTATCTTGCTGGACCATGCCGATATGGCTGCGCAGGCTGTCCTGTGTGACACCCGCAATGTTCTGATCATCAATCAGAATGGCACCGCGTTCGACGTCATAAAATCGCAAAAGCAGCTTTACCAGAGTCGATTTTCCGGCACCCGACCGCCCAATGAGGCCGATCTTTTCGCCGGGCTGAATGGTCAGGTTGATGTGGTCAAGCCCACCGGCATCGCGCCCGTAATGGTGCGAGAGATTGCGGATCTGGATCTCACCCCTGGTCAACCGCAGGGGTTTGGCGTCGCGCGCGTCAAGCAGATCGATGGGTTGGGCAATGGTCTCCATCCCCTCAGCCACGATACCAAGCTGGCGGAAGAAGCTGGTCAGCGCCCACATGATCCATCCGGTCATGGCGTTCAGGCGCAGGGTCAGTGCGGTTGCTGCCGCGACGACGCCGACCGAAGCGGAACCCTGCATCCACAAGGCAATTGCCCAGCCCACGACACCCACGATCAGCACCCCGTTCAGGGTGACCAGAACCGCATCCATGATGGTGAAAATCCGCATCTCGATCTGGAATGTCCGGCGCGTTTCCTCGATCGCTTCGCGGGCATAGTCCAGCTCTTGCGGGCCATGGGCGAACATCTTGACGGAATGAATGTTGGTATAGCTGTCCACGACGCGGCCGGTAACAGTTGACCGCGCATCGGAGGCCGCCTTGGAGGCCGGCCCGACACGGTGAACCGTCCAGCGCACCAGCATCGCGTAGAACACAAACCAGATCAGCAGCGGGATCAACAGGCGCGCATCCGCTACATAAAGCAGGATCGCCGCACCGACCAGGTAGGCCAGTGAAAAGGAAATCGCGTCAAAGACCTGAAAGATCACCTCACCCGCTGCGGGCGGTGTCTGCATGATCCGGTTGGCAATCCGCCCTGCAAAATCGTTTTCGAACCAGCCAACCGACTGACGCAGAACGTGTTTATGGGCGCGCCATCGGATCAGAGTGCCAAAGTTCGGCAGGATCGTGTTGTTCAGGATCAGTACATCGACAAGATGCAACAAAGGGCGCAGAAACAGGACAAAGGCCGCGATCAACAACAGCTCGGTCCCGTGGTTCTGCCAAACCTCGGTTGGGGTACCGCCCAACAGGTCGACGACACGACCCATATAATAGATCAACCCGATCTCGACACCGGCGACGATAATGGAAATCAGCGCAGCCCAGACAAAGACCCGGTAGAACGGGCGCGAATAGTCCAGCAGGAACGGCCACAGCCGGGTCGGCGGCGTGTCAGCCTCATGATAGGCGACAAAAGGGTCAACAAGGTTTTCGAAATAGCGAAACATGGAGTGTGCTCCGATTGAGCAGAGAAAAAGACATGCGAAGACAGATGGCGCCTGAACACCACCCTTTACGGGGCAAGTGTCCCGGCTTTAGCCGAACCAGATCCCGTAATACATTCGCATTCCTCCATCCATATGACGGGCGCACCTAACCACAATGGGCAAAAGTTGTCATCCCCTTTTGAGACTAAACATCAGCTTGCAAGCAAGTCTTCGCGTGACAGCTCAAAACCCGACGCGATCCAGAGGCTTTCAAGCTCGGCCAGTTTCTGGCCCAGCGCCGGGCCGGTGAACCCGGGGATCAGGTCCTTGGCCTGTATCGGGAAACGCGCGGCTGCACCTGCGTGCAGGTCCTGTCTGAAGTTTTCGGACCAGGGTTGTTCAAAGAAGGCGCACCGCAAAAGGGTTTTGTTCAAACCGCCTTCGTCACCATACCGATAGCCCAGTTCAGCCACGCTGGTGGTTGACTGCGCTTCGGTCCGCATTCCGGTCAGGCGTTGCAGTTGCGAACGGCTCAGGCGCAGGGTTGCGGCATCATCGGGCGTCGCGATAGCCGCCAGACGACGCAGGGGGTTCGGCTCGGCACCTGCCGCATTTTCCAAAGCGACCAGCGGTGCCAGCGACCGGTCATCCGCGCCCGGCAGCAATTGCGCCAATACGCCGGTGCTGCGCATCGTCGCAATGGCCGGGGCCGGATCAGGCGCGCCCAGCAGTTTCAGCAGCTCGGCCCCGACGCGTTCCCGCGACAACGAGGTCAGCCCATCAAGATTGGCACCAATGGCAGCCAGCGCGTCCGGGTCGAAACCGGCATCCGGGTCACCATACCAGGCGTGAAACCGGAAATAGCGCAGTGACCGCAGATAGTCTTCGCGAATGCGATCTTGAGCCTCGCCGATGAACCGCACGCGCCGGGCCTGAAGGTCGGGAAGCCCGCCAAGCGGGTCTAACACGGTGCCATCTGGCAGTGCATAAAGCGCATTCATGGTAAAGTCGCGCCGCGCGGCATCTTCTTCGACGTGATCGGAAAAGGCGATGACGGCGCGGCGGCCATCAGTTTCGACGTCACGCCGGAAAGTGGTGATCTCGTGCGGGATACCGGCGCTGACCACTGTAATCGTGCCATGGTCGATACCGGTGGGGATGGCCTTGAGGCCCGCAGCCTGCGCCATCTCGACAACCTGTTCAGGCCGGGCGTCAGTGGCAATGTCGATATCCGAAACCGGCGCGCCCAGCAGCGCATTGCGCACGCACCCGCCCACAAAAAGCGCTTGCGCCCCGGATGAGGTCAGGGCGGCGCATACCTTTTGGGTCGCCGGTTCGCTGACCCAAAGTTCTTCAATCTGCATCATTCATTCACCCGTGCAGCAAGCCCGCGCAATATGCGGGCCGTCGCGCCCCATATGTAATAAGGGCCGTACGGAACTGTGTAATATCTGCGTTTCTGGCCACGCCAGCGGCGCGATTCAACCAGATAGTTCTTGGGATTCAAGAGATGCGCAAGGGGGGTCGAAAAGACTTCGTCGACTTCGCCGGGTTCCGGAACAGGTTGGAATCCCTTTCGAAGAACGGCCACCACGGGTGTAACCGTGAAAGAGGTGACTGTTTCATGCGTCGGCAGGTAACCCAGAATTTCTGGAAGATCCGCGGGAAGACCAATCTCTTCCTGTGCTTCGCGCAGGGCCGTAGCCGTGACATCTGCATCCCCTTCATCCTGTTTGCCGCCGGGGAACGCGATCTGACCCGGATGGTGTTTGAGGGCCGAGGACCGTTTCGTCAGAATCACCCGAGGGGTGTCATCTGCAAGCGAGATTGCAACCAGAACCCCCGCCGGGCGCAGGCGGCGCCCGGGCGGCAGGACAGTGTCCGGGTTCAGGTCAAAGTCGCTGGACCCGTGACCGGGACGGCGCAGTGCCGTCCGGATCTGTTCAATCGGGTCAAGCACCCTTGCGGTCTTCGGCTTCAAAGCCAACCGTTGACGGATCAAGCACGTAATGTGCGCCGCAGAACTGGCAATCGGCAGTGACCTGACCTTCGGGCGTCGTCATCTTTTCGAGGTCCTTTGCCGAATAGATCGACAGGCTCTGCCGCACCCGGTCTTCGGAGCAGGTGCAGCCAAACTGCACGGACTGCGCATCATAGACCCGTGGCTGTTCTTCGTGGAATAGCCGGACCAACAATTCAGTCGGCGCAATTGAAGGACCGATCAACTCAAGATCCTCGACTGTGTCCAGCAGGATATTGACCCGGCCCCAGTTTTCGCCCTCTTCGCCGTCGACCAGATCGCTGGCGGTCAGAATCTCGCCATTGCCTTCCCCCGAGGCGGCGAATGGCGAGGCTTTGGGCATATGCTGCAACATGATACCACCGGCACGCCAGTGTTCATTCACGCCGGGCTCGGTCGATTTGCCAAAGCTCAGCGAGAACCGGGTTGGCAGCTGTTCGGACTGCGCAAAATAGGCCTCGGCGCAGGCGCTGAGAGAGGCTCCGGTCAGCGGAGTGATGCCCTGATAGGGCTGCGTGCCTTTGCCCTGATCTATCATGATGGCAAAATACCCTTCGCCCACCTGATCGAAGGGGGCCGTATCGGTGAGCCGGTCACGGTCAAAGCTGGCATAGGCCCGGATCTGCGCAGGCTGGCCTTCGGTCTTGGGTGCGTAATAGTCGGTCGCAATCATGCGCACCGGCCCCTTGGACTGCACCTGCAACGACAGCTTCCAGCGCAGCGCAACCGTCTGCCCGATCAATGCGGTCAGCAGGGCCATCTCGGCCACCAGCGCCTCGACCTGTTCGGGGTAGTCATGCTGCTTCAGGATGCCATCCAGCACACCATCCAGACGAGCCACACGGCCACGCATATCCGATACATCGAGTTGAAAGGGCAGGACGGTATCGTCCCACGCGATTTTCGTTCCAAGAGACATGGGGTTTCCTTACGCGCCACAGGTTGGCATACCGGCACCATATAGGTCGAACAGATTAGGTTTTAAGGGGCCATACATGATCAGGCGGTTCGGTGAAACCCCAGAGCCGGGGCGGAAATACACGCGACGGGTCGGTGTTTACGCACTTTTGCCCCGCAGAAGTCACCTTTTGCTGACCTGCCAGACAGAACCCGGACCCGACCTGCAATTGCCCGGCGGGGGTATTGATCCGGGCGAATCACCTGTTACCGCCCTGCATCGTGAAGTCTTTGAAGAAACCGGGTGGCTTATTGCTGCACCCCGACGGATTGGCGCCTTTCGACGCTTCACCTATATGCCGGAATACGACCTGTGGGCCGAGAAGGTCTGCCTAATCTATCGCGCCCGCCCCGTACGCCGCATAGGCCCGCCGACCGAGGCGTTTCACGAAGCGTTGTGGATGGAAACCGCCGACGCCGTCGGTTTACTGGGAAATGACGGTGACCGGCATTTTGCCGAAATACACCTCGGCTCGCTTTAAGGTCCGTTATATTCAAAGAAGACGGCCGAGACGTCGTCTCCGATACCGTCTTTCGGTGACATCACTTGCGTCAAACGCCAGAACAAGTCGTCCAGAAACTCTGACCCGCCCCTTTCCGAGATGCTCTGTTGGGCCATCTGACGCAAACCGTCTTCGTCCAACAAACCGCCACCAGCCAGTTGGCATTCGGTAAACCCGTCCGAGTACAAAAGCAGCTTGTCGCCGGGCTGCATCTGCGTTTCGATTTGTCGAAAGCTCGCATCTTCGATCAATCCTATGGGCAAGCCTCCGTCACCAAGAAACTCAGCGCGACCACCCTGCCGCAGCAGCAGGGGATGCGGATGCCCGGCTTGCACCATCTTCAGATGCCCGTTGCGCAGGTCGACGATGGCGTAGACCATCGTAAAATACTCTTCGATACCTTCATCGGCCATCAGCCGGGAATTGAGCGTTTCAGCCACATGTTCTGGTGGCAGAAGTGCGTAAAACTTGTCGAACCTCCGCTCCATCGCGACGTTCTGATCGAAATGCTTGCTGGACAGATATCCCCCCAATCGCGCCGTCATCATGGCCGAGGTGATACCATGCCCGGATACGTCGATGCTGTAGAACCCAAGCCGGTTCACCCCGGGCGAGAACATCCCCACCAGATCACCGCCGATATGACCACAAGGTTTCAGCAACAAACTGACCCGCGATTTGCCGAATGTCCGGGTCAGTTCGGGAACCAGCGATTCCTGAATTTTCCGCGCCTGCATCAGGTCCTTGTCGATCGCGTCATGCGCAAGCCTGAGTTCCTTGAGCGCGGATTCAATCAGGCGGTTTTTCTGGGAGAGCTCGCGCTGCATGTCCAGAATGCGCGCACCAGCTGAAATCCGGGCGCGCAGTTCGTCCGCCTCAAGCGGCTTGATCAGAAAATCGTCGGCCCCGGCATCCAGACCGCGCGCGACTTCCTGCTTTTCGCTTTTGGATGTCAGAAGGATGAAATAGCTGTATTGATCCGTTTCCAAGGCCCGAAAGGCACAGCAGAATTCAAGGCCGCTCATCCCCGGCATGACCCAGTCGCTCAGCACAAGATCGGGCGGATTATCGACACAAAGCGCCAAAGCGGCATGGCCTGTATCGGCCTCGATCACCTCGAACCCCCATTTCCTGAGCGAGGCCACCAGAATGCGCCGTTGCAAGCGGCTGTCATCCACCACCAGCACCGTGCGGATCGCGCCGAAATCCAGATCAGTTCTGGTTTCCTCAAGACTCGCCCCCGGCACCATTTACCCTCAGCTCTGATGAGTTTCGTCACTTATGGCGACCCTATCGCCGACTGATTTAACATCCGGTGAAGAGTGACGATTGCCGAAGCGTGGCCCCGTTAACCTGCTTTTTACCGGACGCGTCTATTCAGAACCATGACCATTCATTAGCTGGTGTATAGGATGATCCACTGGGCCAGAGTCAGGCAGTTGCGGGATGAAGTCGGCCCCGAGGAATTCGATGAGGTGGTAGAGATATTTCTGGAAGAGGTGCAGGACGTGATCACCCGCCTGCGCCGCGATACCAACCGGGCCGAGCTGGAACAGAACCTGCATTTCCTGAAAGGAAGCGCGTTGAGCCTGGGGTTCGATCAATTCTCGAAACTCTGCCAGGATGGGGAACGGCAGGCCGCAGCAGGGCAAGGGGCCGAGGTTGATCTGCCGGCGCTTTTGGCCGCTTTCAACAGCTCGAAAACCATGTTTGAAGCTGAGCTGAACAAGAACCTGAGCTAGATCACGAACTGTGCCAGCGTCTCGTCCTCGGTGATGTCGGTATAGGTGAACCCGGCATCGTCCAGATGGGCAAACAGGCGCATGAAGTTTTCGGGCTTGCGGGTTTCGATCCCGATCAGAACCGAACCGAAATTGCGCGCCGATTTCTTCATGTATTCAAACCGCGCGATATCATCCTCGGGGCCGAGAATATTCAGGAACTCCTTCAGGGCACCGGGTCGCTGCGGCAGGCGCAAGATGAAGTACTTTTTCACACCGGAATACCGCTGTGCGCGTTCCTTGACCTCGGGCAAGCGTTCGAAATCGAAATTGCCGCCGGATGTCAGGCAGACTACGGTCTTTCCGCGCACAAAGCTTTGGATATCGCCTACTGCCTCGATCGCCAGCGCCCCCGCAGGTTCCAGCACGATGCCTTCGACATTCAGCATCTCGATCATGGTGGTGCAGATACGATCCTCGGACAGGACCAGAACATCCGACAGGTGACGTGATTTCAACAACTCGAACGGCTTTTCACCGATCCGCCCGACCGCCGCGCCATCGACAAAGGTATCCACTCGATCCAGCGAAACAGGATGCCCCGCCGCCAGGGCTGCGCGCAGACAGGCCCCTCCGGCCGGTTCGACGAACAGGCAATGGGTGCGATCCCCGAACCATGTAGCCACACCGGCAGACATGCCGCCTCCGCCCACGGGAAGCACAACGTGATCGGGCGCACCGCCCATCTGCCTTTCGATTTCAACCGCCAGCGACGCCTGTCCTTCGATCACATCGGCATCGTCAAAAGGCGACAGGAAATACCCGCCCTGCTGTACGCACCACGCCTGAGCGGCAGCGAGCGTGTCATCGAAATAGTCACCGATCAGATGAATCTCGACGTTATCCCCGCCAAAAATGCGGGTTTTCTGGATCTTCTGCTGAGGCGTCGTGACCGGCATGAAGATCACGCCCCGGACGCCCAGATGCTTGCACATGAAGGCCACGCCCTGCGCGTGATTGCCCGCGCTGGCACAGACGAACAGGTCCTGCCCCTGCTGCTTGCGCATTGCGTTGAACGCACCGCGGATCTTGTAGGAGCGCACCGGGCTCAGGTCTTCGCGCTTGAGCCAGATATCCGCCCCGTAACGGTCGGACAGGTGGGCATTGCGCTGCAACGGCGTTGCCGGGAAGACAGAGCGCATCGCCTTTTCGGCGGCGCGGGCGCGAGTCATGAAGTCAGTCATGCGGCATTCCCTGCCCCATCAGCGCGATAAGGGCAAGGAATACATATGTGTACGCGGGTCAGGAGAGTTGGCGTTTTTCAATAAAGATGCCATACATGGTTGTCAGGATGCTGACGTTGATCAACGGCAGGATCAGCATTCCAAAAAACAATGTCAGTAAGATGCCTAACAGAGGAATAAACGCCAACCCGGTGAATATTAGCTGAACCAGAAATTGGAACAGAAAATTCACGATCAAAAGAACAATAATAGCCCCCGATGCACCCTGAGTGCTGTTCCATACATCTGCCAGAGTCGCCGGGTGCCCGATAGCTGCCGCTGGCAAGACGATAGAAAGGCGATAAAAGCAGACAACCAGAAAGATGGCATAAACAGCGACAAGCGCGAATCCGATTGAGCCGCCACTCAGTGCTGACATAACAAAGCCCATCGGAAGGAATGCAATGGCCATCAAAATTCCCAACATCAGAAAGCGACCGAAATAGGCCAGAATCCTGTCGAAGCGGAATGTCGGGAGTATTCCCGTGGGATATTCTTCCATCAGGATGAAGCGGTGCCATGACACCGCGATCCAGAACATGGTAACGGACATTACCGCCAGTAAAACGACCACAAAGACAAAGGCTGAACCTGCGGTTGCACCTGGCGGCAACGCGCCTGTGTTGTCTTCAAGCGCCTCAAGCGGAATACCAAGCGCCAAAAACACGCCCACGATGATGATTGTCGCAATTAGAGCAGGGCCAACCGTTATCTGTAGCACCTGCTTGATGTTTCCAAATACCATCCGCACAGAATGCAAGAAAATCTGCCATCCCAACATTTTAAACCGCCCCTTCAACCAATGCTTGTTATTCTCTGCACCCGTTTCACCCCATTTCAGGTACTGCGTCAATCCTCACAACTTGCCCCCGCGTCCAAAACCCGCTAGGGGCCAATCGTTCTACGCATAAAGGGAAGTCAGATGTCCGCGCCCAAGAAAGTTGTTCTGGCCTATTCCGGTGGCCTTGATACCTCGATCATTCTGAAATGGCTGCAGACCGAGTATGGCTGTGAGGTCGTGACCTTCACTGCCGATCTGGGTCAGGGCGAGGAGCTGGAGCCCGCGCGCCAAAAGGCCGAATTGCTGGGGATCAAGCCCGAGAACATCTATATCGAGGATATCCGCGAGGAATTCGTCCGCGATTTCGTCTTCCCGATGTTCCGTGCCAATGCGCAATATGAAGGTCTGTACCTGCTGGGCACCTCGATCGCGCGGCCGCTGATCTCGAAACGCCTGATTGAGATCGCTGCCGAAACCGGTGCTGATGCCGTCGCCCATGGTGCAACCGGCAAAGGCAATGACCAGGTCCGGTTCGAACTGGCAGCATATGCGCTGAACCCCGATATCAAGGTGATCGCCCCTTGGCGCGAGTGGGATTTGACCAGCCGTACCAAGCTGCTTGAATTCGCCGAGCAGAACCAGATTCCGATTGCCAAGGACAAGCGTGGTGAGGCGCCGTTCTCGGTCGATGCGAACCTGCTGCATACCTCATCCGAGGGCAAGGTTCTGGAAGACCCTGCCGATATGGCGCCCGACTATGTCTATCAGCGAACCGTCCACCCCGAGGACGCCCCGAACGAGCCTGAGTTCATCGAGATCGGCTTTGAAAAAGGCGACGCGGTCAGCATCAACGGCGAGACGATGAGCCCGGCTACGATCCTGACCAAGCTGAACGAATACGGCGGCAAGCACGGTATTGGCCGTCTGGACCTGGTCGAAGGCCGTTTTGTAGGCATGAAGTCGCGCGGTATCTACGAGACACCCGGCGGCACCATCCTGCTGGAAGCGCACCGTGGCATTGAATCCATCACCATGGATCGTGGCGCGATGCATCTGAAAGACCAGCTGATGCCGCAATATGCGGAACTCATCTATAACGGTTTCTGGTACAGCCCCGAGCGCGAGATGCTGCAAGCCGCCATCGACAGGTCGCAAGAGCATGTCACCGGCACCGTTCGCGTGAAGCTGTACAAAGGTCTGGCCTCGACCGTGGGTCGCTGGTCGGATCATTCGCTGTACTCTGAGGCGCATGTGACCTTCGAAGAGGATGCAGGTGCGTACGATCAGAAAGATGCGGCAGGCTTTATCCAACTGAATGCGCTGCGTCTGAAACTGCTGGCTGCGCGCAACAAGCGCCTGTCCAAGTGATCGACGAAGACGATAGCGACGACGAACTCGACATGTTCATCGAGGCGCAGGACACGGTTTGGGCCGATGTCCTGCGCGAACTTGAACAGGGGCAGAAAACCAGCCACTGGATGTGGTTCGTGTTTCCGCAACTGGCCGAGCTAGGCCAATCCCATATGGCACAGCTCTACGGCATTGAAGATCTGGACGAGGCGACACGCTATCTGAACCACCCGGAACTGCGCGACCGGCTTAGGCAGGCGGCCTCGCTGATGTTGCTGCACGCAGGACGCGATGCCAGCGACATTCTGGGCGGGATTGACGCGAAAAAGCTGCGATCTTCGATAACATTGTTTTCGTCTGTGGCAGATGCTCCGCCCGAGTTTCGTGCTGTTCTGGACGCCTTCTATGGCGGTAAGCCTTGTGACCGGACGGTTCAGATCCTCGGCGCATCGTGATCAGAAGTTCCAGTTGGGTCAGCCTTGCCTGTTCGGCACCTGACGCATTACGCATTCGGAAACCGTGAAAGGATCCCGAATGCTTCAGGACATCGCCGATGGAATTCAAAAAGGGCTGAACGGCAAAAGCTTTGACGGTTCGCTCAAATTCGATTGCGGCGCGGACGGTGTGATTGTTCTGGCGGACAATCAGGCATCGACGCAGGACCGGGACACGGATTGCACAATCCGCATCTCGCAGGAAAACCTGACCAAGCTGCTGACCGGAAAGCTGAACCCGATGACCGGCGTTGCTTTGGGCAAGCTCAAGATCTCGGGCAATATGGGTGTTGCGATGAAGCTGGGGCAACTGCTGGGCTGAATTTGCCGCAAAGCTGGCCTTTGGTCCGAGTCCAGCCAGACTGGCGGTTCCACCCGCGGTGTATCGCAGTTCCGCATCGGGATACCTGTCGCGCATGATCTGTTGCAAATGAGCGGAGGTTTCGCCCACCCATCAAATGAGCCGTATACAGGTGATCGCAGACGATAAACTCGTCTCACCAGCGCGTGACATTGCATGACAGGCAATTGCAAGGCGGTCGAACCCGCGTCAATCTCATCTTAAAAGGAGACCTGACATGATGCGGACTGCTTATTTCGAAACCGTCAGACCAGCCCTTCTGTTTACACTGATTGCATTGGCTGCCCTGTTGCGCGCGCTGCCTGCCCCGGCTGCAGGAACCGAAACGCTGACGGTGGCCGGAGGGTGTTTCTGGTGCGTGGAATCCGATTTCGAATCCGTGCCCGGCGTTATCGATGCGGTGTCGGGGTACACCGGCGGGACATCTGCGGACCCGACATATGATCAGGTTTCAAAAGGGGGGACCGGCCATTACGAGGCGGTTCAGATCACGTTCGATCCGGCGCGGGTCTCTCGCGCATCGTTGCTGAGCATGTTTTTCCGGTCGGTTGACCCGACAGACGCCGGTGGCCAGTTCTGCGACCGGGGCGAAAGCTATCGAACTGCGATATTCGTCTCTAACACAGGAGAAAAGGCGCTGGCGGAACAAGCCAAAACAGACGCGCAGCAAGCACTGGGGCAGACCATTGTCACCCCGGTTCTGAGCGCAGGACCCTTTTACCCCGCCGAGGCGTATCATCAGAATTATTACAAAGGCAACAAACTGGTCCTTACCCGCTTTGGACCAAAGCGTCAGCACAACGCCTACAAAGCGTATCGCAAAGCCTGTGGTCGTGACGCGCGCGTCAAGCAGCTTTGGGGCGGGGAAGCGCCATTTGCAGGGTCCTAGTCAAAGGATGCGTCACGCACTTCTTTCAGATCGGGAATGACATCCGCCGTTCCGTGCCGCATGACCATCAGAGCTGCGGCGCGGTTTGCCTGCAATATGGCCTGTTCCATTGGCATTCCGCGATCCATGCCTGCCAGCACATAGCCGGTGAAGGTGTCGCCTGCCCCTGTGGTATCCACCGCCCGCACCTTATGCGCGGGAAACTCGACCGGATCGTTGCCCTGCTGCAAGTACCTCGCGCCTTTTGAGCCGAGGGTAACGATGACATGCCGAACAGGCAGATCGGCGATGCTCAGACCGGTTTCCTGACGCAGTTGCTCGGCCTCCACCTCATTCAGGATCAGAAAATCCAGAAAAGGCAGAACGCCCTGAACGGCCTGTGCCTGAAACGGGGCTGCGGCATAACAGACGGTCAAGCCAAGCTTGCGCCCCAGCTGCGCCGCTTCGACCTGGGCATTGGTTTCATTCTGCAAGATCAGCAGATCACCGGTGTT
>NZ_JBXWSL010000022.1:0-45989 GCF_059613425.1 Ruegeria sp. BHSA123
ACCGGTGATCATGTTCTTGACGTAGTCGGCGTGGCCGGGGCAGTCGACATGCGCATAGTGGCGCGCGTCGGTCTCGTATTCCACATGCGCGGTCGAGATGGTGATGCCGCGGGCTTTCTCTTCCGGCGCGCCGTCAATCTGGTCATACGCCTTGAAGTCACCAAAATACTTGGTGATCGCTGCGGTCAGCGTCGTCTTACCATGGTCAACATGCCCAATCGTGCCGATGTTGACGTGCGGTTTTGTACGCTCAAACTTTTCCTTTGCCATGATGGCCTCCTTTTTCTGTAATGAAGGGAGCCCCGGAACGGCGCTCCCTCAAATCGTCGCTTATGCGTATTTCGCCTGGATCTCGTCCGAGATGTTCTGCGGAACCGGATCGTAGTGGTCGAACTGCATGGTGAACTGGGCACGGCCCGACGACATCGAACGCAGGGTGTTGATGTAGCCGAACATGTTCGCCAGCGGAACAAACGCGTCGATCGCGATTGCGTTGCCGCGGGATTCCTGACCCGACACCTGGCCCCGACGCGAAGTCAGGTCACCGATGATACCGCCGGTGTATTCTTCCGGGGTGATCACTTCGACCTTCATGATCGGTTCCAGCAGCTTCGCGCCAGCTTTGCGCATGCCTTCACGCATACACATACGGGCCGCGATTTCGAATGCCAGAACGCTCGAGTCGACGTCGTGGAACTTACCGTCCAGCAGGGCAACCTTGAAGTCGATCACCGGGAAGCCAGCCAGAGGGCCGCTGTCCATGACCGAGTTGATGCCTTTTTCAACACCGGGGATGTATTCCTTCGGAACGGCACCACCAACGATGCGGCTTTCGAACGAGTAACCTTCGCCTGCCTCGGTGGGCTGGATCTCCAGCTTGACTTCAGCGAACTGACCCGAACCACCCGACTGTTTCTTGTGGGTGTAGGTGTGTTCGACCGGCATCGAGATGGTTTCACGATAAGCCACCTGAGGCGCACCGATGTTGGCTTCGACCTTGAACTCGCGCTTGAGACGGTCCACCAGGATGTCCAGGTGAAGTTCGCCCATGCCCTTCATGATGGTCTGACCCGATTCCAGGTCGGTTTCCACGCGGAAGGACGGGTCTTCGGCGGCCAGACGGGCCAGACCCTGAGACATCTTTTCCTGGTCGCCCTTGGTTTTGGGCTCGACCGCGATCTCGATCACCGGATCGGGGAAGGTCATGGTTTCCAGAACCACCGGATCCTTCGGATCGCAGAGGGTGTCACCGGTGGTGGTGTCTTTCAGACCCGCCAGCGCGATGATGTCGCCTGCAAACGCTTCTTCGATCTCTTCCCGGTTGTTGGAGTGCATCATCATCATGCGACCGATGCGCTCTTTCTTGCCTTTGGTCGAGTTCAGGATCGAGTCGCCCTTCTGCATGGTGCCCGAGTAAACGCGGGTGAAGGTCAGCGAACCGACGAAGGGGTCGTTCATGATTTTGAACGCCAGACCCGAGAAGGCCATGTCGTCATCGGCACGACGTGCGATGTTACGAACTTCTTCCTCGTCGCCGGGTTTGAAGCCCATGTAATCAACAACGTCCAGCGGGCTGGGCAGGTAGTCGATCACAGCGTTGAGCAGCGGCTGAACGCCTTTGTTCTTGAACGCCGAGCCACCCAGAACCGGAACGAAATGCAGCGCCAGCGTGCCTTTGCGCAGCAGTTTGCGCAGGGTCGGAACGTCGGGCTCTTCGCCTTCCAGATAGGCCATCATCGCGTCGTCGTCTTCTTCGACGGCCGCTTCGATCATCTTGCCGCGCCATTCGTCAGCCATGTCTTTCAGGCTGTCACGGATCGGAGCTTTGACCCAGCTTGCACCAAGGTCTTCGCCCTGCCACAGCCACTCTTCCATGGTGACGAGGTCAACCAGGCCTTCCAGCTCGGTTTCGGCACCGATCGGAATACCAACCGGAACAGCACGTGCGCCGGTGCGGTCTTCGATCATGCGAACGCAGTTGAAGAAGTCTGCGCCGATCTTGTCCATCTTGTTGACGAAAACCATACGCGGAACCTTGTAGCGGTCAGCCTGACGCCACACGGTTTCGGTCTGGGGTTCAACACCGGCGTTTGCGTCCAGAACGCAGACGGCACCGTCGAGAACCGCCAGCGAGCGTTCAACTTCGATGGTGAAGTCAACGTGGCCGGGGGTGTCGATGATGTTCAGGCGGTGCTTAGGCGTGTCAGCATTCTGACCGTCTTCGGTGCGTTCCCAGAAGGTGGTAGTTGCAGCCGAAGTGATGGTGATGCCGCGTTCCTGCTCCTGCTCCATCCAGTCCATGGTGGCTGCACCATCGTGCACCTCACCGATGTTGTGGGATTTACCAGTGTAATACAGGATACGCTCCGAGCAGGTGGTCTTACCTGCGTCGATGTGCGCCATGATACCGAAGTTACGGTATAGTTCGAGCGGATATTCGCGTGCCATTTGGATAAGCCTCTGGGATTACCAACGGTAATGGCTGAAGGCTTTGTTCGCCTCGGCCATCTTGTGGGTGTCTTCGCGCTTCTTCACGGCGGTACCGCGGGACTGTACAGCGTCCAGCAGCTCACCGGCGAGGCGTTCTTCCATGGTGTTTTCATTGCGGCCGCGCGCAGCGGTGATCAGCCAGCGGATGGCCAGTGCTTCGCGGCGCTCGGGGCGGACTTCGACCGGAACCTGATAGGTTGCACCACCAACCCGGCGCGAGCGAACCTCGACCGACGGTTTGATGTTGTCGAGTGCTTCGTGGAACACTTCGACGGGCGCGCGCTTGATCTTGCTTTCGACGCGGTCAAAGGCGTTGTAGACGATGCGCTCGGCGACCGACTTCTTGCCGTCGATCATCAGGTTGTTCATGAATTTGGTCAGAACCTTATCGCCAAACTTGGCGTCAGGCAGGACTTCGCGTTTTTCGGCGGCGTGACGACGTGACATATCAGCCTCTCCTTCTTACTTGGGACGCTTCGCGCCGTATTTCGAACGGCGTTGCTTACGGTCTTTGACGCCCTGAGTATCCAGAACACCGCGCAGGATGTGGTAACGCACACCGGGAAGGTCTTTCACACGGCCGCCACGGATCAGAACAACCGAGTGTTCCTGAAGGTTGTGGCTTTCACCGGGGATGTACGAGATGACCTCGAACCCGTTGGTCAGGCGCACTTTGGCAACCTTACGCATAGCCGAGTTCGGTTTCTTCGGTGTGGTGGTGTAAACACGTGTGCAGACGCCGCGTTTCTGCGGGCACTGCTCCAGGTGCATGGACTTCGAGCGTTTTACTTTGGGCTGCCGCGGTTTGCGGATCAGCTGTTGAATAGTTGGCATTCCGGTTTCTTCCCCGTTTGCAACACACATGACATGCACGCAACTGGCGTGCGGCTAACTTCGCTGCGCTGATGCGTCCACAAGCGCAAAACCCACGAGCGTTCCCATTCCGAGGTGAACGTCGCGGTTGTTTCTCAGAGGGCGCGAACTGCAAAATTGTCCGGGCCTTGACCAGCTCATTACTGGAATCGGCTATGGGGCGGCCCCCGGCACCGAGATGACGCGCGTAATAGGGGGAGTCGGCCCGAGTGTCAACAGCACGATACCGGTTGCCCGGAAATTGGCTGATCCGGGCCGTGCCTATATGGGTGCGCAGGCTCAACCGGGTTCATAAAACCGCCCTGCACCAGAAGCGCCAATGTTAAGCTGAACCCGAAACCGGAGGCCGGGTTTCGCCTTCGGATGACCAGTGTTCAGAGCTTTGTCACGCAGGTTCACGCCGCTTCCCGACGCGCGCGTTCCCGGAACAGCGTAAACAGTCCGGCGGCCACGATCAGTGTCGCACCCAGCATGGTCAGGCCGTCGGGCCATTCATCGAATACGGCCCAGCCCAACCCCAGGGCCCAGATCAGGCTGGAATAGCGAAACGGCGCGATGAACCCGACATCGCCCTGACGCATGACCATGACGCTGAACAGATAGCCCATCAGGACGAACACGGCCGCCGCTGCAACCAAAGAACCCGCAGCGCCGGAAACCGGAACCCATCCTTCGAACACCGAAGCAATCGCGGCGGCCACCGTGATGGAAAGAGACGTCGCCAGTGTCACCACCATTGAAGGAACTTGGGGCGACATGCGTCGCGTCACCAGATCGCGAACCGTGATCGAAGCCACTGCGATCAGCGCGTAGATGGAATACAGGCTGAAGCCGTCAGGACCGGGTCTGACGATCAGAACCATGCCGCCAAAACCAATGGCAATCGCCAATATGCGCCGCCAGCCGACCTGTTCGGAAAAGACCAGCGCCGCGCCCAGCGTCACGGTCAGGGGCAGCGCCTGCAGAATGGCCGTCACATTGGCAAGCGGCATGTTCTTGAGCGCTGTCAGGAAAAAGAAGGTGGCCGACAGTTCGGTCAGGCTGCGCAGCGCAACCAGCCACCGGTCGTGGTTTGAGAAATTGAGGTGCAGCGCCCCCAGATAGCGGGCAAGACCGTAGACAAGGAAAACGGCCAGTACGCCCCGCATGGCCACCAGTTGGAACAAAGGCAGTTCCCGAAGCGCGACCTTGACCAAAGTGTCGTTCAGGGTGAAGGCCGCCATGCTGCCCATCATCAGCAAGGCACCTTTGGTGTTTGGGTTCATGTCAGATATGGCCCTGCGCAAAGTGATCGGGCCATTGGCCCAATCGGACAGCCGCCTGTCAACGCATCAAATCAGATCAACGCAAGAATTGCGCTCTGACGCGTGCGGAGCGTGTCGAAACCGCCCGCTGTGCCCGTATCAAAGACCGGATACCCGACCGCCTCCGATACCTTCCACAGCCACCCCGGCGCTGAGCGTGTGCGTTGCAATCAACCCACCGGACATGTCCAGAACGCCAAGCTGGTTGCCGTTCTGAAGCGCAACATAAAGCTCGCGGCGTTTGGAGTTGATGCCAAGGCCAAAGCGTTCGATCTGCACCGCTGCGCCGACCGATGGATTGGTCGCGCGGATCGTCCTTAGAACCGTGCCGTTCAAATCCACCTCGGCGATCAGGCGATTGCGGATGAACAGCACATAAAGCGTGCCGGTCGTTTCATCAAAGGCCAGCCCGCCAATCGGCCCCTGTGGCTGGCTGAGGGTTATGTTGCGCACGAATTGCCCGTCGCGGGTCAGTTCCGCGATCATCACCCCGTTCGGATGGTCGAGGAACAGATGCCCATCGCCTCCCCGAATGGCCAGCCCGCATTCTTTTATGGGGAACTCGTCAGGTGTGATGCCACCGCATCCGGCCGGAACCCGCTGTGCCGCAAAGGTACGCAGGACACGGCCATTTCGGTCAAGCTCCTGTAGCTGGGTACCGGGAAGATTGCGCAGAAAGATCCGCCTTCTCGGCTCATCATAAGCCAGCCCGACGATCGAGCCGGATATCGGGATCAGGCGCGTCGTGCCGTTCGGGATCACGATCTCGCGCGATGGCTGGCCCGGCGGCATCCCTACATAGGCATAATCCGTGCAGGCGGCCATCAGGCCCAGACCGAAAACCGAAAATACGCGCGACAGCTTTGTGACAGCTCTCATCATCCACCCCCGTCACCTGTGTGAATTCAAGGCGGATGGTAGCACAGTTTAGGCTAAATCAGAAAAACCCTGCTGTTATTGCAGGTCTCATACAGCAAGCGCGATATGCCAGTGGTCTGTAACTGCCCTAAGTGTGGCGCGCGTTTCAACCCTGCAAAAACAAAAGGCCCCGCGAAATCGCGGGGCCTTCCTTAACTTGTCAATCGGGCGATTACTCGCGGCTTTCGGGTGTTTCCACCAGAACATCCAGCTCATCCCCGACCAGATCATCATCCATGATCGGCGCAGCCAGGGCAGCGGCCGCTTCGGCCTCTTCCCGGCGGGCTTCGATCACCACATTGTCGCGCGACTGCGCGATGTGGCGGACGGCCTGTGTGGCCCCACCTGTACCGGCAGGGATCAGGCGACCAACGATGACGTTCTCTTTCAAACCAACCAGCTTGTCCTTTTTGCCCTGCACGGACGCTTCGGTCAGTACGCGGGTGGTTTCCTGGAACGACGCGGCCGAGATGAACGAACGCGTTTGCAGCGAGGCCTTGGTGATCCCCAGAAGGATCGGCTCGCCCTGTGCCGGACGACCACCGCGAGCGATGGTCTTTTCGTTGGCTGCGTCGAACTCCTGCTTGTCGACATGTTCGCCTTTCAGCAGGGTGGTGTCGCCTGAATCCAGGATCTCCCACTTCTGCAGCATCTGGCGCACGATGACTTCGATGTGCTTGTCGTTGATCTTCACGCCTTGCAGACGATACACATCCTGCACTTCGTCGATCATGTAGTTCGCCAGCGCCTCGACACCCATGATGGACAGGATGTCATGCGGAGCCGGGTTACCGTCCATGATGTAGTCGCCCTTCTGTACGAAGTCGCCTTCGACAACAGGGATGTGCTTGCCCTTGGGTACCATGTACTCGATGGGCTCCAGTGACTCGTCAGCCGGTTCGATGGTGATGCGGCGCTTGTTCTTGTAGTCGCGGCCAAAGCGCACGTAACCATCGGCTTCTGCGATGATCGCGTGATCTTTCGGACGGCGGGCTTCGAACAGTTCGGCCACACGCGGCAGACCACCGGTGATGTCCTTGGTCTTGGCACCTTCACGCGGAATACGCGCAACAACGTCACCGGCTTCGATCTTCTGGCCATCTTCGACCGACAGGATCGCATCCACCGACATCGGATAGTGAACCGGGTTGCCCGCATCGTTGCGGACCGGTTCGCCATCGTCACCGACCAGAATGATCTCGGGCTTCAGGTCGCTGCCACGGGGGGCCGCGCGCCAGTCAATCACGATCTTCTGGGTCATGCCTGTTGCTTCGTCGGTCTCGTCACGGACGGCAAGGCCCGAAACCAGGTCGACGTATTTGGTGGTACCGGCTTTCTCGGCGATGATCGGCAGGGTGTAGGGATCCCATTCGAACAGCTTGTCGCCACGGGACACTTTCGCGCCTTCCTTGACGAACAGCTTGGAGCCGTATCCCAGCTTGTGGTTGGCACGCTCTTCGCCGTGATCGTCCTTGATCACCAGCTTCATGTTCCGGCCCATGACGAGGCTTTCGCCTGCGGCATTGACCAGGATCTGCGGGTTCTCGAAGGATACGTTGCCGGCTTGGCTTGCTTCCTGGAACGACTGCTGACCACCTTGCGCAACACCGCCGATGTGGAAAGTCCGCATCGTCAGCTGTGTACCGGGTTCACCGATGGACTGGGCGGCGATGATGCCGACAGCCTCACCCGTGTTCACCATGGTACCGCGAGCAAGGTCACGACCGTAACAGGTGGCACAGACGCCTTCCTCGGACTCGCAGGTCAGAGGCGAGCGGATACGGGTCGACTGAACGCCAGCCTCATCGATGATGTCCGCCATCCGTTCGTCGATCAGCTGACCCGCGGCTACGAGCACCTCTTCCGTGCCCGGACGCAGGATGTCATCGGCAGCCACGCGGCCCAGAATACGCTCGGCCAGAGAGGCGACAACTTCACCGTCGTTGACCGCAGCTTCGGCCGTGATCGCGCGTTCAGTGCCGCAGTCGATCTCGCGAACGATGCAGTCCTGTGCCACGTCCACCAGACGACGGGTCAGGTAACCCGAGTTCGCGGTTTTCAGAGCGGTATCCGACAGACCTTTACGGGCACCGTGGGTCGAGTTGAAGTATTCAAGAACGGTCAGACCTTCCTTGAAGTTCGAGATGATCGGCGTCTCGATGATGTCACCGTTCGGCTTGGCCATCAGGCCCCGCATACCGCCCAGCTGTTTCATCTGAGTGACCGAGCCCCGCGCACCGGAGTGAGCCATCATGTAAACCGAGTTCGGCTCCATGTCCGACCCGTCTTCGGCCTTGGCGACGTTCGAGATGGTGCTCATCATCGCTTCGGTCACGCGGTCGTTACACTTCGACCAGGCATCGACAACCTTGTTGTACTTTTCGCCCTGAGTGATCAGGCCGTCCATGTACTGCTGTTCGAAATCTTTCACCTGATCGCGGGTGTCATCAACGATGCCCCACTTGTCATCAGGAATGACCATGTCGTCCTTGCCGAACGAGATGCCCGCCCTGAACGCTTCTTTGAAGCCCATCGACATGATCTGGTCACAGAAGATAACCGACTCTTTCTGACCGCAGTAGCGGTAGACGGTGTCGATCACCTGCTGCACTTCTTTCTTCCGCAGCAGGCGGTTGACCAGATCGAACGGCGCCTTGTTGTTCATCGGCAGCAGGGCCCCCAGACGCAGACGGCCCGGAGTGGTTTCATAGCGCTTCTGAACTTCGTTGCCTTCTTCGTCGATCTGCGTGATCCGCGCGGTAATTTTGGTGTGCAGATGCACCTCACCCGCGTCCAGCGCGTGCTGAACTTCGTCGATCGAACCAAAGACCTTGCCTTCGCCCGGCATGCCGGCACGTTCCAGCGACACATAGTACAGGCCCAGGATCATGTCCTGCGACGGAACGATAATCGGCGCGCCGTTTGCAGGCGACAGAACGTTGTTCGTCGACATCATCAGAACGCGGGCTTCCAGCTGTGCCTCAAGGCTCAGCGGGACGTGAACGGCCATCTGGTCGCCGTCGAAGTCGGCGTTGAAGGCCGAACAGACCAGGGGGTGCAGCTGAATGGCTTTGCCTTCGATCAGAACCGGTTCGAACGCCTGAATGCCAAGACGGTGCAGCGTCGGCGCACGGTTCAGCATGACAGGGTGTTCGCGGATCACCTCGTCGAGGATATCCCACACTTCGGGACGCTCTTTCTCGACCAGCTTCTTCGCCTGTTTCACGGTCGAAGACAGACCCTTGGCTTCAAGGCGCGAGTAGATGAACGGCTTGAACAGTTCCAGCGCCATCTTCTTGGGCAGGCCACACTGGTGCAGCTTGAGTTCCGGACCAGTCACGATGACCGAACGACCCGAGAAGTCGACGCGTTTCCCCAGAAGGTTCTGACGGAAGCGGCCCTGCTTGCCTTTCAGCATGTCCGACAGCGATTTCAGCGGGCGCTTGTTGGCGCCGGTGATCACGCGGCCACGACGGCCGTTGTCAAACAGAGCGTCCACGGATTCCTGCAACATCCGCTTTTCGTTGCGGACGATGATGTCAGGCGCACGCAGTTCGATCAGACGCTTGAGGCGGTTGTTCCGGTTGATCACGCGTCGATACAGATCGTTCAGATCCGAGGTCGCAAAGCGGCCACCATCCAGCGGAACCAGGGGGCGCAGTTCCGGCGGGATGACCGGGATCACGGTCATGACCATCCATTCGGGACGGTTGCCCGACTCGAGGAAGGATTCAACAACCTTCAGACGCTTGATGATCTTCTTGGGCTTCAGTTCGCCTGTGGCTTCGGCCAGATCAGCGCGCAGCTGCTCGGCTTCGGCTTCCAGATCGATCTGGGCCAGCATCTCACGGATGGCTTCGGCACCGATATTGGCGGTGAACGCGTCCATGCCAAAGGCATCCTGCGCATCCATGTACTCTTCTTCGGTCAGCATCTGGCCGTAGGTCAGGTCGGTCAGACCGGGCTCGATAACGACGTAGTTTTCAAAGTACAGAACGCGTTCCAGATCGCGCAGCGTCATGTCCAGCATCAGACCGATGCGGGACGGCAGCGATTTCAGGAACCAGATGTGTGCAACGGGCGCGGCCAGTTCGATGTGGCCCATACGCTCGCGGCGGACTTTTTGCAGGGTGACTTCCACGCCGCATTTTTCGCAGACAACGCCGCGATACTTCATCCGTTTATATTTGCCGCACAGACATTCGTAATCTTTGATCGGGCCAAAGATACGTGCACAGAACAGACCGTCACGTTCAGGCTTGAACGTCCGGTAGTTGATGGTTTCGGGTTTCTTGATCTCACCATAGGACCAAGACAGGATCCGTTCGGGCGACGCCAGCGAGACTTTGATTTCGTCAAAGACCTTCGGGGGCGTCAGCGGGTTGAACGGGTTGTTGGTGATTTCCTGGTTCATTTTGATACCTCAAATTTTGCGGAAGGGGGGACGGGAGGAAGGGCCGAGGCCCTTACTCCTCAACCTCCGCATCCAGGAGTTCCATATTCAGGCCGAGGCCGCGGACTTCTTTCACCAGAACGTTGAACGATTCCGGTACGCCCGCTTCAAAGTTATCCTCGCCCTTGACGATCGACTCATAGACCTTGGTCCGGCCGGCGACGTCATCCGATTTCACCGTCAGCATCTCTTGCAGGGTGTAGGCGGCGCCGTAAGCTTCCAGAGCCCAGACTTCCATCTCACCAAAGCGCTGGCCACCGAACTGCGCCTTACCACCCAGCGGCTGCTGGGTCACCAGGCTGTACGGCCCGGTCGAACGCGCGTGGATCTTGTCGTCCACCAGGTGGTGCAGTTTCAGCAGGTACTTGATGCCCACGGTGACCGGACGTGCAAATTGCTCACCCGTACGACCGTCGAACAGGATCGACTGACCGCTCTGTGAGAAACCGGCACGCACCAGCGCGTCGTTGACGTCAGCCTCTTTGGCACCGTCAAAGACCGGGGTTGCGATCGGAACACCGCGGGTCACGTTGCCCGCTGCCTCAATCAGCGTCTCCTCGTCCATGCCAGTGATGCCTTCTTCGTAGACATCTTCGCCATAGGCCAGCTTCATCGCCTCGCGCACCGGGGTCAGGTCGCCGGAACGGCGGTATTCACCCAGAGCTTCATCGATGTTCAGACCCAGACCGCGTGCAGCCCAACCCATGTGGGTTTCAAGGATCTGACCAACGTTCATACGCGAAGGCACACCCAACGGGTTCAGACAGAAGTCAACCGGGGTACCATCGGCCAGGAACGGCATGTCTTCCATCGGAACAACCTTGGAGATCACACCTTTGTTCCCGTGACGACCGGCCATCTTGTCGCCCGGCTGCAACTTGCGCTTCACGGCGATGAAGACTTTGACCATCTTCATCACACCCGGCGGCAGGTCGTCGCCACGGCGGACTTTCTCGACCTTATCCTCGAAACGGGCATCCAGAGCGCGCTTTTGCACTTCGTACTGCTCGTTCAGGGCCTCGACGATCTGTGCGTCCTGCTCGTCTTCCAGAGCCAGCTGCCACCATTGACCACGGGTCAGGGTGTCCAGCAGCTCCTCGGTGATCACCGACCCTGCCTTGACACCTTTCGGGCCTTTGACCGCAGTTTTACCCAGGATCAGACCTTGCAGACGCGCATAGATGTTGCGGTCAAGGATCGCCAGCTCGTCGTCCCGGTCACGGGCCAGACGTTCGACTTCCTCACGCTCGATCTGCAGCGCACGCTCGTCTTTCTCGACGCCGTGACGGTTGAAGACGCGCACCTCGACGACCGTACCGTAATCGCCCGGCTTCACGCGCAGCGAGGTGTCGCGCACGTCAGATGCTTTTTCGCCAAAGATGGCGCGCAGCAGCTTTTCTTCCGGGGTCATCGGGCTTTCGCCCTTCGGAGTGATCTTGCCGACCAGAATATCGCCCGGCTCGACATCCGCACCGATGTAAACGATGCCCGCCTCGTCGAGGTTGCGCAGCGCTTCTTCACCGACGTTCGGAATGTCGCGGGTGATCTCTTCCGGGCCCAGCTTGGTGTCACGGGCGGCGACTTCGAATTCCTCGATATGGACCGAGGTAAAGACGTCATCACGCGCGATACGTTCTGAGATCAGGATCGAGTCTTCGTAGTTGTAGCCGTTCCACGGCATGAACGCGACGACCACGTTCTTGCCAAGGGCCAGTTCACCCATATCGGTCGACGGACCGTCGGCAATGACCTCGCCCTTCTGGACGGTGTCACCCACCTTTATCAGCGGACGCTGGTTGATGCAGGTGTTCTGGTTCGAACGCTGGAATTTGCGCAGACGATAGATGTCAACGCCAGCGTCGCCCAGTTCCAGATCCTCGGTGGCGCGGATAACGATACGCTGGGCATCGACCTGGTCGATGATACCGGCGCGTTTCGCCTGGATCGCAGCGCCCGAGTCGATCGCAACCTTTTCCTCGATGCCCGTCCCGACCAGCGGTGCCTCGGCCCGCAGCAGCGGAACCGCCTGACGTTGCATGTTCGAGCCCATCAGAGCGCGGTTGGCGTCGTCATTTTCAAGGAACGGGATCAGCGATGCAGCAACCGAGACCAGCTGCTTCGGCGACACGTCGATCAGGTCCACATTCTCGCGCGGGGCAAGGGTGTAGTCGCCTGCCTGACGGGTCGAAACCAGATCGTTGATGAACTTGCCGTTCTTGTCCAGTGTCGCGTTCGCCTGCGCCACGGTATGACGCATTTCCTCGGTCGCGGACATGTAGTGAACCTCATCAGTCACCTCGGCGTTCTTGACAACGCGGTAAGGTGTTTCGATGAAGCCATACTTGTTCACGCGGGCAAAGGTGGCCAGCGAGTTGATCAGACCAATATTCGGGCCTTCCGGCGTTTCAATCGGGCACATCCGTCCATAGTGGGTCGGGTGCACGTCGCGTACCTCAAAGCCCGCACGTTCACGCGTCAGACCACCGGGGCCAAGCGCCGAGAGACGGCGTTTGTGGGTGACTTCCGACAGCGGGTTGGTCTGGTCCATGAACTGCGACAGCTGCGACGAGCCGAAGAATTCGCGCACAGCAGCAGCAGCCGGTTTCGCGTTGATCAGGTCCTGCGGCATGACGGTGTCGATCTCGACCGACGACATACGCTCTTTGATCGCGCGCTCCATACGCAGCAGACCGACGCGGTACTGGTTTTCCATTAGTTCGCCGACCGAACGCACACGACGGTTGCCGAGGTGGTCGATGTCGTCCACGTCGCCCTTGCCATCGCGCAGTTCGACCAGAGCCTTGACGCAGGCCACGATGTCTTCGCGGCGCAGGGTGCGCAGGGTATCCGGTGCGTCCAGAGCCAGGCGCATGTTCATCTTCACGCGGCCAACAGCGGACAGGTCATACCGCTCGCTGTCGAAGAACAGGGTGTCGAACAGGGCCGACGCCGCTTCGACGGTGGGCGGCTCACCTGGACGCATGACGCGGTAGATATCCATGAGCGCGGTTTCACGGCCCATATTCTTATCTGCGGCCATGGTGTTGCGCATGTAGGGACCAACATTGACGTTGTCGATGTCGAGAACCGGGATATCGGTGATGCCCGCGTCGATCAGTTCCTTCGCGGTACCGCCGATCAGGTCGCCATCCTTGTCATATTCCAGCGTCAGTTCGTCACCGGCTTCGACATAGATCGCGCCGTTTTCTTCGTTGATGATGTCTTTGGCGACAAACTTGCCAACGATGTGATCGAACGGAACCAGCAGTTCGGTGACGGTGCCCTCGTCGATCAGCTTCTTGACCGCGCGCGGGGTGACTTTCTTGCCTGCCTCGGCAATCACCTCACCTGATTTTGCGTCGATCAGGTCATAGGTCGGACGGGTGCCGCGAACACGCTCGGGGAAGAACGGCGTGACCCAGCCCTTCTTCTTTTCCAGCTTGTAGGAAACGGTGTTGTAATACGCGTCCATTATCGCTTCCTGATCCATACCCAGCGCATAAAGCAGGGTTGTCACAGGCAGTTTGCGGCGGCGGTCGATACGGGCGAACACGATATCCTTGGCGTCGAACTCGAAGTCCAGCCAGCTTCCGCGATACGGGATGATGCGGCAGGCAAACAGCAGCTTGCCCGAGGAATGGGTTTTACCCTTGTCGTGATCAAAGAACACGCCGGGCGAACGGTGCATCTGGGAGACGATTACACGCTCGGTGCCGTTGACGACAAAGGTGCCGTTCGGGGTCATCAGGGGCATGTCGCCCATGAAGACATCCTGTTCTTTGATGTCTTTTACCGATTTCGCGCCGGTGTCCTCATCAACATCGAACACGATCAGGCGCAGTGTAACCTTCAGCGGTGCGCTGTAGGTCATGTCGCGCTGCATGCACTCTTCGACATCGTATTTGGGTTTTTCCAGATCGTATTTCACGAACTCCAGAACGGAGGTTTCGTTGAAATCCTTGATCGGGAAAACCGACTGGAACACGCCTTTGATGCCTTCGCCGTCTGTGGGCTGTTCTGCATCGCCGGAGCGCAGGAAAAGATCATAAGAAGATTTCTGTACCTCAATGAGGTTCGGCATCTCCAGCACTTCGCGGATTTTGCCGTAATATTTACGAAGACGTTTCTGGCCAAGGAACGTTTGAGCCATGTCAGATGTCACCTTTCGATGTTCTCAGCGGGCAAAGACACCGTCGGGCCCCGGCATCTTGCACAATCGAGACAACACGTCCGGATCAATTCGTGGCCACCGTCCCGAAGGCGGCCTCCCGATCCGAAAACCGTGTCTTAGAAAACTCCCCATTCTGTGAGGCCCTTTCTAAGACAGGTTCGGCTGGACCCGGATTTCTCCGGATCCAGCCAAAATTTTCGGCGCATCAGCGATGCGCCTGAGACCAGGCTTAGGCCAGCTCGACTTCGGCGCCAGCTGCTTCCAGCTTGGCTTTGACGTCTTCGGCTTCGTCTTTCGACACGCCTTCTTTGATCTTGCCGCCAGCTTCGACCAGTTCCTTGGCTTCTTTCAGGCCCAGACCGGTGATGCCGCGAACTTCTTTGATCACGTTGATTTTCGAAGCGCCGGCGTTCTTCAGAACGACGTCGAATTCGGTTTTTTCTTCCTCAGCTGCGCCACCGGCGTCGCCACCAGCTGCTGCGACCATTACGGCGCCGCCAGCTGCGGGCTCGATGCCGTATTCGTCTTTGAGGATGGTTTTCAGTTCTTGTGCTTCCAGCAGGGTCAGACCCACGATGCTTTCTGCGAGTGCTTTCAGATCAGCCATTTTATCAGCTCTTTCCGTTTACAATGTGTGTTCCAACGTCAGGGTAGGTACCCTACGCAGATCATTCAGTGCCAACCGCTTACGCAGCTTCCGCCTTCTCTTCGATGGTGGAAAGGATGCTTGCGATATTGCTTGCAGGTGCGCCAATCGCGCCAGCGATGTTCGAAGCAGGTGCGCCAATGCAGCCCACGATCGAAGCAATAAGCTCCTCGCGAGACGGCATTTTCGAAACGGCTTCAACGCCTTTGCGGTCCAGAGCGTTCTCGCCCATAGCACCGCCGAGGATTTCAAATTTCTTGTTATCCTTGGCGAAGTCCTCGGCCACCTTGGCTGCTGCCACGGGGTCCTCGGAATAGGTCAGAACGGTCATCCCTGTCAGCAGGTCGGCCATGCTTGCACACGGCTTACCCTCGAGGGCGATTTTGGCGAGCCTGTTCTTGGCAACACGCACGGAGCCACCCGCGTCACGGGCACGTGCGCGAAGGTCCTGCATCTCGGCAACTGTCAGACCGGCGTAGTGAGCAACCACTACGACGCCAGAGCTTTCGAAGATTTGGCCGAGTTCCTCGACCACTTTCTCTTTCTGGGCTCTATCCACAGTTCTCTCCAAGTTAGGGGTGAGATCTCACCCCGGCTCATATTTGCCGCGGCTTGCGCCCCGGCGTTCAGGTCCGTTGTTACGGGATTGGCCAAAATTCGCCCGAGGGTGGGACCCTCAGAATTCTTTGGTCTTACCCGTCTCAGGCAGGGAATTAAGGGGCCATATGGCACCACCCACCGTCTTGGACGAAACAAAATAAAGCGCACGACGAATCGCACGCTTTATTCCGCAGGTCTACTTAGGACAGATGGCCGGGGTTTCCAAGAGGTAAATTGTGATAAATCAAACGCAACAAGGGATGACCAAGACAACAAGATAAAGTGCGCTGACGAGCAATTGATTAGGTCGAATTACAGGGTTGAGCGCAAAATAGTTCGTGACATTGTTCCAACTTCAAGACTATAACCCGACAATTTTTCTCAGAAACAAGACGAAGCAAAAAAAATGTGTAGAATTGCCGCCTATTGCGGACCAAGTATTCCGCTTGAAAACATCGTCATCCGGCCCCAGCATTCATTGCTGGAGCAAAGCCAGCACGCGGCCGAGGCAAAGCTTGCCGTCAATGGCGATGGCTTCGGTATGGCATGGTACGCGGATCAGGATCGTCCCGGCCTGTACAGGGATGTCCTGCCCGCGTGGTCGGATGGTAACCTGGTCGATCTTTGCAGGATGATAAAATCCTCGCTGTTTTTGGCCCATGTCCGCGCGTCGACATTCGGCGAAGTGTCGCGCGCAAACTGCCACCCTTTTACATTTGGCAAATGGTCCTTCATGCACAATGGTCAGATCGGAGAGTTCGGGCGTTTGCGCAGACGGCTAGAATCCTCACTGCCGGACGAGCTTTATGCGGCGCGGCGCGGGTCGACGGATTCAGAGCTTCTGTTTCTGCTGCTGCTGGCCAACGGGCTGGATGATGCGCCGCAGGACGCTGTTGTCGCAACTCTGCGTCAGATCGATGCGCTTGACAGTCATCGGACGCAACCGGATCGCATGGCCGTCGCCTTTTCGGATGGACAGAGCCTGTATGCGTTTCGATATTCCAGCGACCAGCGCAGCCCGTCCCTGTATTTCGGGGAAGGGCTGGACCACGGCGGCAAGGTCATTGCATCCGAACCTCTGGACAAGGGCACAGGAAAATGGACGCCCATTGAAGACCGGAGTTTCTTTACCCTGACCGGCGAAACAGCCAGCCATACCGCGTTGCCGTTCAGCTAATCGAAAACGGGCGGTCCGATTGGACCGCCCGCAACATTGCTTTGGCGTGGATCAGGCTTATTCGCCCGAAGCTTCTGCCACATCAACGGTCACACCGGGGCCCATGGTCGAGCTCAGCGCGATTTTCTTCATGTAGGTGCCTTTGGCGCCCGACGGCTTGGCCCGGGCAACAGCCGAGACGAAGGCGCGAATGTTTTCGGCCAGCTTGGCGTCATCGAACGATGCTTTGCCAACGCCTGCGTGCACAACGCCGCCTTTTTCCGCCTTGAACTGAACTTCACCGCCTTTGGCTGCTTCCACGGCTGCTTTCACATCCATGGTCACGGTGCCAACCTTGGGGTTCGGCATCAGGTTACGGGGGCCCAGAACCTTACCCAGACGACCGACGATCGGCATCATGTCCGGGGTTGCAATGCAACGATCGAATTCGATGGTGCCGCCCTGAATGGTTTCCATCAGGTCTTCTGCGCCAACGATATCCGCGCCTGCTTCTTTCGCTTCGTCAGCCTTCGCGCCACGTGCGAACACAGCAACGCGCATGTCTTTGCCTGTGCCGTTCGGCAGGCCGACAACGCCGCGCACCATCTGGTCTGCGTGACGGGTGTCAACGCCCAGGTTCATTGCGATTTCAATGGTCTCGTCGAATTTCGAAGTTGCATTGGCTTTGACCAGAGCAACAGCTTCGTCCACCGACAGGTTTTCCTTGCCAACGACGGCTTCGCGCGCAGCGCGGGTACGTTTACCGAGTTTTGCCATCTTACTTCACCTCGATGCCCATGGAGCGGGCCGAGCCCAGGATGATCTGCATTGCGCCTTCGATGTCGTTGGCGTTCAGATCTTTCATTTTGGCTTCGGCGATTTCACGAACCTGCTTCGAGGTCACGGTTGCGATCGTTTCACGACCGGGATTCTCCGCTCCACGAGGGCGGTTCCGCTTGCCAACCGGCTTCAGACCAGCTGCTTTTTTCAGGTAATAAGACGCCGGCGGCGTCTTGATGTCCATGGTGAAGGACTTGTCCTGATAGTAGGTGATCACGGTCGGGCACGGCGCGCCGGGCTCCATATCTGCGGTCTTGGCGTTGAACGCCTTGCAGAATTCCATGATGTTGATGCCGCGCTGACCCAGCGCCGGACCAACCGGCGGCGACGGGTTCGCCTGACCTGCAGGAACCTGCAGTTTCATTGTACCAGCAAGCTTCTTGGCCATTTGGTTTTCCTTTCAACTAAGGTGAAACGCGTCTCACCCAGATTATGTTGCGTGGTCCGGCCCGGGATCGCGATCCCGGTAACCTCCCACGAGAGAATCTCGCCCGAAGACGATGGGGCGGCGTTTACAGGGGATCATGGGGGTTGGCAAGTGGCCCGCCATTCAATTCGGGATCACCGAATCGAGTTTCAAATCGATAAACACCGGCGTCGACGCGCCATGGCGGGAAATTGCTGGTCATTCCGGTCAAACCCAGGAAATCCCAGGTGGCCTGTAAAACGAGGTTTCGCGCTATATTAAGGGTTTATTTTGCTTGAAAAAACCGGAGCGAACCCGGCGCCCGACCGACAGACTGCTGTGGCTTCGTTCCTTGCGCCGCATAAATAACCGCGCCATGCTGTGGCTGTGCTATTATCGGGGAAAACAAATTTGTTCGGAGGTTCGTCATGATTATTCGTTTATTAACTATGCTTGTCGCCGCACTGTCTTTTGCGGCGTCCGTTCCCCAGACCGCACGGGCCGATGCGGGCGACTTCATCGGCGGCGCTGTCGTTGGCGGGGTCGTCGGATACGCGATCGGCAAGGACCAGCAAAAGAAAAAGTCCCGGTCTTCAAGCCAGACCTACCGGTCAGGCATTCCGTCCACCTCGCAAGGGGCGCAGACACAGACCGCGCTCAACTATTTCGGCTATAATGCCGGGCGTGTCGATGGGCAGGTCGGGCATGGGACCCGGTCGGCGATCGAACGCTATCAGGTGTCCATGGGCTATCCTGTGAATGGCTATGACTTCCAGCCCTATCAGTATGACTTTCTGATGCAGGCCTATTACTGGGCGACAAGCGGTGGGCAGGCGGCAACCCAGCTTTCGGGTCAACCGCTTTTGATGGCCTATCGGCAACAGGTGCAAACCGGCTCTGCCTTGGCGGCGGCGCCTCAGACCCAGGCCCCGGCCATCCCGGTTATCACGCCTCAACAGGCCGAACCCGCAACAAGCGCCGCTGAAGCTACGACAGCCAGCCTGCCGAGCCTGTTTTCCGGCGGTACCGGAGGCCCATCGTTAGCCAATCGGTGCAGCGGGGTCATGCTGCAAACGTCGACCAATGGCGGCTATACGAACCTGTCGAACATGTCCGATCCTGACTTTGCGCTCAGCGAGCAATTCTGCCTTGCCCGCAGCTATGCGATGGCACAGGGTGAAGAACTGATGCAGGACATCCAGGGCCTTACACCCGATCAGGTCGCAGCCCAGTGCGCCGCCTATGGCGACATGCTGGCACCGCAAGTTGACGCGCTGTCTATCAACTCGAAATCAGAGGCTGAAACCCAGGTGCGCAAGCTTGCCTTGGATTCGGGTCTAAGCCCTGCTGATCTTGCCGCGACCAGCAAGGTCTGCCTTGCGATGGGATATCGTCAGGACAACATGGATACCGCGGTTGGCTCCGCGCTGATGCTGGTTGCCATGGGTGAACCCGCATACGGAGAACTGGTCGGTCACCACCTGCGCGAAGGCTTTGGTGTCCAGGCGCGCCGCGACCTTGCGATGCAGTGGTATGATGCAAGCCTTTCGGCGCTGGATTCCGGGTCGCAGGCGGTTTTCCTGCCATCCCAGACCGACCGCCCGCAGCTTTTGCGCGCAGCCATGGTTCAGTCGCAGTAAGCCCATTTGAAAACTGTATCGGCCCGTGTAGGGCTGAAACTGAAAACGCCGCGATGCTTTGACATCGCGGCGTTTCGAATTTCTCTGGCAGAACGCTTAGCTTTGCTTGGTGACCTGCGTGAAGTCCAGCTCGACCGGGGTTTCGCGGCCAAAAATCGACACCGAAACCTTCAGCTTTTGCGCTTCGTCGTCCACGCCTTCGACCATGCCGTCGAAATCCTCGAACGGGCCGTCGTTGACCTTGACCTTTTCGCCGATCTCGAAGGTGATCATCAGCTTGGGCGCTTCTTCGCCTTCCTGAACGCGGTTGAGGATCTGGTTCACCTCGGCGTCGCGCATCGGCATCGGGCGACCCTGCGGACCCAGAAAACCGGTGACGCGGTTGATCGAGTTGATCAGATGATAGCCCTGATCCGACATTTCCATATGCACCAGCACGTAACCCGGCATAAAGCGGCGTTCGGTGGTGACCTTCTTGCCCCGGCGCACTTCGATCACCTCTTCGGTGGGCACCAGAACTTCGTCGATATCGTTCTCAAGGCCCTGTTCAGCCACCGACGTGCGGATCTGCTCTGCGATCTTCTTTTCGAAATTCGAAAGAACGCTGACCGAGTACCACCGTTTCGCCATGAACCTGTCGTCCTTGTTTGTCTTCGGGGCATCACATCTTGCGGACACACCCGTCATTTAAATCCTGTCACGTCATCCGGAATAAAAAGCGGCGCGCGGCCCGAATCGCCACACGCCCATTCCGAATATGCGTCACCTACTCTGACATCGCGCGAGGTGCAAGGGGCAGTCGTATTTGCCCCCGCCTGAACCGGCTTAGCCGAAAGCGCCCAGAACCAGCTGAAGGCCGCCCCGGATACCCAGATCGACCAAAGCAAAAAACACAGCTGTCAGCGCCGCCATGATGAAGACCATGACCGTGGTCAACAGCACTTCGCGCCGGGTCGGCCAGACGACCTTGGAAACTTCGGCACGGACTTGCTGAATGAACTGGATCGGGTTGGTGGTGGCCATTTGGCGTGTTCTCTCTGCTTGCGGATGGGCCGGACATAGCCGGGCATTGCGGCAATTTCAAGGGCGCTTGGATGAACTCTGCGCATATCGGGCGATTGGTCAGGGTTTGGGTTTGTCGTCCCACTCGTCACTCAGGATGCGGCGCGCGTCGCCATCGGGGTCTTCGTACTGATTGGAACGAACGGTATAGATAAAGGCGACCAGACCAACGCCCCCCAGAAACAGGGATATCGGGATCAGATAGGCAAGCACTTCCATCAGGGTTACCTCAGCCGCAATGCGTTCAGCGATACGGTAATTGACGAGGTCGACATCGCCAAGGCCGCGATCAGCGGTGTTGCCAGTCCGATCACGGCCAGCGGAACGGCAATCACGTTGTAAACGGTTGCGATCTGGAAGTTCTCGCGGATGCGACGGGTGGCCTTGATGGCCGTATCGCAGGCATCCGCAATGGGCAGAAGGTCATTGCCCAGAAGAACGATGTCCGAGGCAACCCGCGCCGCATCCAACGCCGAGGCCGGAGAGATCGACACATGTGCCGCCGCCAATGCAGCCGTGTCGTTCAGGCCGTCCCCCACCATCAGAACTTTGCGGCCCTGATCCCTGAGGTCCTGAATGCGCTGTGCCTTGTCCTGCGGCAAAGCCTCGGCGACCCAATCCGTTATTCCCAGCTTCTCGGCCAAAGATTGCACGGCGCCCTTCGAATCCCCCGAGATCAATAGCACATGCTTGCCTGACGCCCGCAACGCTTCCACCGCCTCGGCCGCGCCTGGGCGCAACGCGTCCGAGAAGCGGAACGCCAAGGGCGCATCGTCGCCAATTGCAAGCCAGGCAGACGTTTCCGCGCCCTGCTGTGCGCCGAGCCATGCGGCCCGGCCCAAACGAACGCGTTGACCGCGGTATTCCCCTTGGGTGCCGTATCCCGGCACTTCGGTTATGTCCCGAACATTTGCAGGCTTGATCCCGGCCTGTCGCGCGGCTTTGGCCAATGAAACGGACAAGGGATGCGCAGAGGCCTCGGTCAGGGCCAGCGCAACCTCGACCTGCGCGCGGGCGTGATCGCCAAGATTGACCAGTTCCGGCGCACCCGAGGTCAGCGTGCCCGTCTTGTCGAACACCACGGTGTCGGTCTCGGACAACCGTTCGAGCGCGGTTGCGTGCTTGATCAGCATACCCTTGCGGAACAATCGGCCCGAGGCAGCGGTGGTCACTGCCGGAACAGCCAGACCCAAGGCGCAGGGACAGGTGATGATCAGAACCGCCGCGGCGATGTTCAGAGCGGTGCGCAAATCGCCCGAATAGATGTACCACCCCACAAAGCTGAGCGCCGAAAGGATGTGGACACCGGGCGCATAAAGCTTGGCGGCCTTGTCGGCCAGCGAGGTATAGCGGGACCGCCCCGATTCAGCGATGGCCACCAGATCCGCCATCCGGTGCAGCGACGTATCCTGACCCACTGCTGTGGCGCGCAGGGTTAGTGGACCTGTCAGGTTGACCTCGCCCGCGCTGACCAGCTGGCCGGCTTCGGCAAACACCGGCAGGGTTTCCCCCGTCAACAGCGAACGGTCCAGTTCGGATTGGCCAGACACAATCTGACCGTCCACCGGCATTCGGCCACCGGGGCGCACAAGGATCAGATCACCAACCTTCAGATCGGCCACCGCAACTTCGGCCTCTAGCCCGTCCACGATGCGGATGGCGCGCGGCACTTCCAGAGCGGTAAGCTCTTCTGCCGCGGATCGGGCTGCGGCGCGGGTGCGGTAGTCCAGATATCGGCCCGCCAGCAGGAAGAATGTCAGGGTCAGCGCGGCATCGAAATAGGCATGCTCTCCGCTCAGTGCGGTCTCCCACAGGGATGTGACCAGCGCCAGCAGGATCGCCAGCGTGATCGGCACATCCATGTTCAGCCGCCGCACCCGCAGGGCGCTCCAAGCGTTGGCAAAGAACGGTTGCGCCGAAAAGGCAATGGCGGGCAGCGCGATTGCAGCGGAAATCCAGTGGAACATGTCGCGCGTCGCGTCTGTTGCGCCGGACCAGACCGACACCGACAACAGCATCACGTTCATGGAAGCAAACCCGGCGACGGCCAGTCGCATCAGCAGGTCACGTCCCGCCTTGTCCGCCTGTGTTGCCGACAAAGCGCCGGTGTCAAGCTCGTGCGCTTCGAAACCTGCCCGTTCAAGCACCGGGATCAGATCGGCCGCTCGGGTTTCCGGCGCGGCTTTGATCATCGCCCGTTTCAGAGTCAGGTTGACCCGCGCGTCTTCGACACCGGGATGGGCGTTCAGTTCACGTTCGACCGTCGTGATACAGGCCGAGCAGTGGATGCCCGGCAAGGACAAGGCAATCTGCACATCTTCCGGAATCGGGCGCGCGGGTTCTGCTGGTGCTGCCAGACACCCCGGGCAGGCCGCCGTACCGGATGAAAGCTGCGCCGTCATCGGCTACCCTTTCACATACAGCGGAACGCGCTGCGAAAACTCGGCACCATTGCCGTCACGCGCGACCAGCCGGATATTCCAGTTGCCCTTGCCCAGCGTGGCCGGAGTGGCATAGGCCGCGCCGTCAAAGGTGAAATCCGGTGCGAAATCGTCCCGCACATGGGTTGCGCGGCCAACCACCGCCTGCAATTCGCTGACCTGAACCGGTGCGCCGGTCGCGTCCGTAATATGCAGGATCAGAAGACCACCTTTGGTTTCTGCCCGAACCGTCCAGCCCAATGCCTGCTGCTCTTTCAGGCGATCGTTGAACTCCTGGCTGGCAACGTAGGAATTCTTGACCTCCAGCCCCGGAAACGTCTTCACCGCATTATAAGCCAGCACGAGGTTCACCGCGATGATCACGCCAAAGGCACCGACAAACACCGCCAAAGCGTGCTTTCCGGTGAATTTACGTTCGGCCATGATCAGTTCCCCCGTCCGTTGAACGTAGTGTCTTTGTAAGCACGTTCGCCGCTGCTGAGGTCTTCGACCCAGATCCGCACTGGCGTCGCTTCTGCTGCCGCCGGACCGCTGTCACGGGATGCCACGATATATACACGGGTCAATTGTGCCGTATCCGCCGTGACATTCACAGTATCTATCTTGGTTCCCTCAATTTCCAATCGCATCGACGGATCGCCCGCCAGAGACAATTTGAACAGGCGGTCCTCACCGTGCTTGTTGCGCAGCCTGACGTCATAGGTGTTTCGAATGGTGCCATCCGACAGGGTGACAAAGGTCGGGTTCCGCACGGGTGCTACGGTCAGATCGATGTCAGAGCGAATGAACAGGGCGAACAGCAGCGCAACCCCCACCAGTGACCACAACGAGGTGTACAGGATCGTACGGGGCCGGAAGATGTGTTTCCAGACATTCTTGGGCGGTTGTCCCGAGCGTTCGCGCGGCTCGTCGCTGAGCGCCATATAATCGATCAGCCCGCGCGGTTTGCCGATCTTGGCCATCATGTCGTCACACGCGTCGATACACAGGGCACAGGTGATACATTCAAGCTGCTGGCCATCGCGGATATCGATTCCGACAGGGCAGACATTCACGCAGGCCATGCAGTCGATACAATCCCCCAACTCGGAATCAGCTGTCCGCTTGCCTTTGCCGCGCGGCTCACCACGCCATTCGCGGTATCCCACGACCAGCGTGTCTTCATCCATCATCGCGGCCTGAATGCGCGGCCAAGGACACGCGTAGATACAAATCTGTTCGCGGGCGAACCCGCCGAAAAAGAAGGTCGTGCCAGTCAGAACCAGCATCGTCGTGTAAGCGACGGGATGCGCGTTGCCCGTCACAAGATCGCGGAGCAACGTCGGCGCATCCGCAAAATAAAACACCCAGGCACCGCCGGTGGCCAGGCCGATCAGGAACCAGGTCATCCATTTCGTCAACCGGAGCCGAGCCTTGCGGAAATCCAGCTTTTCCTGACGATGCAGGCGCAATCGGGCGTTTCTGTCGCCTTCGATCCAGCGCTCGACCAGAATGAAAAGGTCAGTCCAGACCGTTTGCGGGCAGGCATACCCGCACCAGACCCGCCCCAGCGCAGATGTGAATAGAAACAGACCCAGCCCCGCCATGATCAGCAGGCCCGCCACGAAATAGAATTCGTGCGGCCAGATTTCGATCCAGAAGAAATAGAAGCGCCGGTTTGCCAAATCCAGCAGGACGGCCTGATCCGGCAAGCTGGGGCCGCGATCCCATCTGATCCAGGGCGTTACATAGTAAATGCCCAGTGTCACGATAAGGATGATCCATTTCAGGTTCCGAAATGGCCCAGAAACGCGCCTTGGAAAGATCGGTTCTCGTGCGGCGTATAGGCTGGGGGTGGGGTTGGAATCGCTCACAGGCTGGCTCCGGTACTGGCTCTTCTGAGTGTGTGTTCTTCCAGATCACGCGCATAGCAACTTTGACATGGGTCAAAACGCGCATCGTACAGACACCTTTTATCACATTTCCCGTGCCTGACGCCTCAACCACGTCACAAAAGTTCTGACAGCTGGTCTAAGTGGCGAATTTGGCGTCACAATATGGTATCCGCGCGTATCCGGCTCTGCATAAAGCTCAACGATGCGACCGGCCTTGATGTCAGGCTCGACGAAATGTCGCACCGTGACAGTGACCCCCTGCCCGGCCCGCAGACCGTCCAGTACCAGGTTTCCCGGCAGCTCGGTCCGGCCCGCACCGCGTTCAGGACCGGCACCATGTTCGGCCAGCCAGGTCGTCGCCTCGGTGGTGCCGATTTCCTCGAGCCAGGGCAGTTGGGCCAACTCGGTCGGCGTCCATGACGTCTTTTCACCCAGCAGTTTCGGAGCGGCGACGATGACCACCGGCGACTGCAACAGCATCTCTGATTGCACACCGGTCCAACCGCCGGGGCCGTACCGAATGGCAATGTCGATCCCACCCGGTCGCAGTTCAACAACTTCGGCAGTGGGATCGAGGATCAGGTTCACCTCGGGATGGGTTTCGCGAAAAGCCGGTAGACGCGGCATCAGCCAAGAGGCCGCAAAAGAGGATGTCAGCGACACGTGGACCGGGCGGTCCTGACCAGACCGCACCAAATCCCCCACTGCCGCCTCGATCGCGCCAAACCCAAGTTGCAGGGCTCGGGCCAGATGTTCACCATCGGCGGTTAGGGTCAGGGCCTTGCCTGTTCGATCAAGCAAGGCAGCACCCAGATGGTTCTCAAGTACGCGCAACTGCTGGCTAATCGCCGCATGGCTTACGTTCAACGCAGCACCAGCTTCGACGACATTGCGTTTTTCAGCAAATGCCGCAAACGCCCTCAGCGCGGCCAATGGGGGAAGCGACAACCAATTCATATGTAACCCTGACTTACACTATGGAATGGTATTTGAGTCGCATTCAGCACTTCAAAGGTCAATCTTTATTGCAGAGATACCCTTGCAGAGGAGACCAACCATGCTGACCGTTTTTGCCAGATCTTTCATGACCGCAACCCGGATCAATGCGCCGCATATTCGCGATGTGCCAAAACCGGGTCGCCACAAACGCCGTTGGCTGCCGGAAGGTCATTGGTGGATTAAAAACCCGCGCGAGGTGGATCCGAACAACTTTTGACGCAGGTAACAGTAAACCTGAATCTGGACCACAGGTTTAAGTGGCCTTATTGTGGGAAAAAAGCACCGGCTGTTCAGGAAACGCGCGAACAGATGGAACAGCCGGTGCCCCAGCCTTCGGGCGGCGAACCGCCCGAAGGTGTTCTTTAGATCTTACTGACCGCCGCCCAACTGGTGGACATAGGCAGATACGGCGCGAATCTGCGCCTCGGTCAGGCGGGTATCCCAGTTCGGCATGACACCAAAGCGGCTGTAAGTTACGGTTTCCGTCAGCATTTCTTCACTGCCACCGTAAAGCCAGATCGCGTCAGTCAGGTTCGGCGCACCCTGGAAGATATCGCCTGTGCCATCCTCGCCGTGGCAGGCCGCACAGTTGTCTTCGAAGACAACTTTACCTGCCTGCGCTGCCGCATCGTCGGTCTGGGCATTGCTCAGCGACATGACGTACTGGACCACCTGCGTGATTTCCTCATGTTCGAGGATTTCGCCAAATGCCGGCATCTCGGAATAGCGCGCATCGGCGCTTTCTTCGTTCCGGATACCGTAGCTGACGGTGTAAACGATATCGTCCAGCGTTCCGCCCCACAGCCAGGCATCATCCAACAGGTTCGGGAAACCCGGCGCACCCTGCGCACCCGAACCATGGCATTGTGCGCACCAGGTCCGGAACACCGCACCTCCCGAGTTCACGGCATATTGCTGCAGTTCTGCATCCTTGGCGATGTCTTCCAGCGAAGTTTCCACCAGCTTGGCGTTCCAGGGCGCGTTTGCCTCTTCGAAGGCAACCATGTCCTGCTGAACGTTTTCTCGGGTTGACCATCCCAGCACACCGGCTGTCGCGCCGTGGACCAAGGGCCAGGCCGGAAACATGATCGTATAGATCACGCCCCAGAAGATGGTGGCGTAGAAGGTCCATAGCCACCAGCGCGGCATAGGATTGTCGAATTCCTCAATCCCGTCCCAGCTGTGCCCGGTTGTATTTGGATCGCCCGGCTGTTTATCAGGTGTCTTGCTCATTGCCGCGCCTCCTTGGGTGTGGCGGGTTTGTCTTGATGCCGGAAGGGGATGTTGGCAGTGTCCTTGTATTCCTTGCTGGCACCGGGGCGGAAAACCCAGATCACGATGCCAACGAAGAAGGCAAACAACACAAGCAGCATCCAGCTATCCGCGAACTGTCGAAGAAGTGTGTATTCTTCCATCCCACCCTCCTGTTAACGGCTTGCATCCGGGGTAAAGGTCGAGAAATCGACCAGCGTACCCAGCATTTGCAGATAGGCGATCAGCGCGTCGGCTTCGGTCAGTTCAGGCTGACCATCGAAGTTGCGTACGTTGACCTTGTCACCGTACCGCTCCAGCAGACCGTCGTAGTCACTGTCCGGGTCGGCCTGCGCGCTGAAATCGGCAACCGCGTTTTCCAGCATCTCGTCGGTATAAGGGGTGCCGACAACCGCATTGGTCGCCATGATGTCACCGATATACTTGCCGTCGATCTTGCGATGTTCGAGGAAGCCGTATTTGGGCATCACCGATTCAGGCACCACAGACTGAGGGTCGCGCAGGTGGTCCATCTGCCACTGATCCGAATAGCGGCCACCGACACGCGCCAGATCAGGTCCGGTACGCTTTGATCCCCACTGGAACGGGTGGTCATACATCGATTCAGCCGCCAGCGAGTAGTGGCCATAACGTTCGACCTCGTCCCGCATCGGGCGGATCATCTGGCTGTGGCAGACATAGCAGCCTTCGCGGATGTAAATCTCACGCCCTGCCATTTCGAGAGGGGTGTAAGGGCGCATGCCCTCCACCTTCTCGATGGTGTTCTCAAGATAGAACAGCGGGGTGATCTGCACCAGGCCACCGATGGTCACGACCAGAAAGCTGAAGATCAGCAGGAGGGTCGCGTTGGTCTCGAGGATCTTATGTTTGTCGAGAATTGCCATTGCTCCGGCCCTCCCTCTATTCAGCAGGGACCGCGACGGTCAGGCTGGCCTCTTTGGCCGGCGCTTTCCGCACAGTCATCCACAGGTTGTAGCACATGATCACGGCGCCAGCGACGAACAGAACGCCACCCAGAGCACGCACCACATACATCGGGAACTTGGCGGCCACGGTGTCAGCGAACGAGTTCACCAGGAAGCCATTTGCATCCACTTCACGCCACATCAGGCCTTCCATGATACCGGTGACCCACATCGACGCGGCATAAAGCACGATGCCGATCGTGGCGAGCCAGAAGTGCCAGCTGACCATCTGCAGCGAGTACAGACGCTCGCGCTTCCAAAGCACGGGCACCAGGAAGTACAGCGCGCCAAAGGTAATCATGCCGTTCCAGCCCAGCGCGCCTGAATGCACGTGACCAATGGTCCAGTCGGTGTAGTGGCTGAGGCTGTTCACAGCACGGATCGACATCATCGGACCTTCAAAGGTGGACATGCCGTAGAAGCCGACCGAGATGACCATCATGCGGATCACCGGATCGGTGCGCAGCTTGTCCCAGGCACCCGACAGCGTCATCAGACCGTTGATCATACCGCCCCAGGACGGCATCCACAGGATCACCGAGAACACCATACCCAGCGTCGACGCCCAGTCAGGCAGCGCGGTATAGTGCAGGTGGTGTGGACCGGCCCAGATATACAGGAAGATCAGCGCCCAGAAGTGGATGATCGACAGCTTGTACGAAAACACCGGACGCTCGGCCTGTTTCGGGATGAAATAGTACATCATGCCAAGGAAACCCGCAGTCAGGAAGAAGCCCACAGCGTTGTGGCCATACCACCACTGGATCATGGCATCCTGCACGCCTGACCAGACGATGACCGATTTCGAACCCCAGATGCTGACCGGGATGGTCATGTTGTTGACCAGATGCAGCATGGCAACGGTGACGATAAAGGCCAGATAGAACCAGTTGGCCACATAGATGTGGGGTTCTTTCCGCTTGATGATCGTACCCAGGTAGACCGCCAGATAGGCGACCCAAACAATGGTCAGCCACAGATCGACATACCATTCAGGTTCGGCATATTCCTTGGACTGCGTTCCGCCCAGCACATAGCCGGTTGCGGCCAGAACGATGAACAGCTGGTAGCCCCAGAACACGAACCACGCGAGGTTGCCGCCCCAAAGCCGCGCTGCGCTGGTACGCTGAACCACATAGAACGAGGTTGCGATCAATGCGTTACCGCCAAAGGCAAAAATGACCGCCGAAGTGTGCAACGGACGCAGACGACCAAAATTCAGATAACCCTGCGCCCATTCGAAGTTCAGTACCGGAAACGCCAGCTGAAACGCGATAAACGTCCCGGCGAGGAACCCGATCACGCCCCAAAAGGCAGTTGCGATCACGCCATAGCGGATCACGCCATCCATGTATTCGCCCGAGCGGTCGATCTGAATATCTGGCTCGTCAGTGTTTCGAAGCGTCCAGATGAACAGGCCACCGGCGATGAGCATCACCAGCAGCGCATGTACCTGATACGCCAAATCGCGTGCATAATTGGTTCCGATCGCTGCAAACAGCGCGATCAGACCAAGCACGATCAGCTTGATGTAATTCGACATATTGCGTCCCTTTGCCATGCTCCGCGCGCTTTTGATTCTTATGACGCGCGAAACCCATTTGACTGGCTGCCGTTCTGAAGCACGGCCACCTTCATTGCTTTGATCTGTATCAAGACAGTCCAGCGTTTTCTATGACACGCATGGTAGTAGAAAAGGGCTAACAGGTCACATGAGACCAATTGCCCGAAAAATGAGGTCAAAATGGCGTACAAATCTCTTCTCACAGTCATGACCGAAACGCAGACTGCACAGGCTGCTTTGGCGCAGATTGTGGCCCTGGCCGAGGCTCAGGATGCCCATGCCGAAGTCCTGTGTCTGGGCGTCGATCGCAGTCAGACAGGTTACTATTATGCGGGTGCCAATGCTTTGATCGTTCAGGAAACGCTGAACCGGGCCAATGCCGAGGCACAGGATTTGCTGGCCTTTGCCAATGACTATCTCGGCAAATCCGGCGTGCGTTGGTCCGCCGAACACGGCGTTGCACAAATTGCCGATATCGGGCGCCACGTCGCGCACCGGGCCCGGTTTTCCGACCTTGTGATCCTGCCACATCCGTATGGTGAAGGTCGGGGGGCCGAGGCCGAGCCCATTATCGAAGCGGCCATGTTCGAAGGACATTGCCCTGTTCTTGTGGTTCCCGACAGCGGCGCGCCGTTGAAAGCGCCGGGCAACATCATGATCGCCTGGAACGAAAGCGTCGAGGCCATGTGCGCCATCCGGCGGGCCCTGCCCTTCCTCAAACGGGCCGAGATCGTCCGTATTGTGGTAATTGACCCACCACAGCATGGGCCGGACCGGTCGGACCCGGGTGGGATGCTGTCCCAGATGCTGGCCCGTCATGGTGTCAAATGCGAGATCGATGTGCTCAGCAAGACCATGACCCGCGTCTCGGATATCCTTAATCGCCACGCGACGGATACCGAATCGGACATGATTGTGATGGGCGCTTATGGCCACTCCCGCTTTCGCGAAGCCATTCTGGGCGGGGCGACCCGGAACATGCTGGAACAATCCTCGGTTCCGGTGTTCTTGGCGCACTGACCTAAACAAGCAAAAAGCCGCCTCGACAGGCGGCTTTTTTCACCCCCGACGAATGAGGCCGATCAGGAACAAAAGGATCACGGCCCCAATTGTTGCGAAAAGGATCGACGACAACAGGCCCCCGCCAACAGAAAATCCTAGCGCCGGAAAGATCATGCCCGACAGGAACGCACCGACGATGCCGACGATAATGTTGCCGATCAGGCCGAACCCACGGCCCTCCATGATCTTTCCCGACAGCCATCCGGCGATTGCGCCAATGAACAGCATTGCCAACAGACTGCTGAACCCCATGCCACACTCCTATGTTAGTTCGTGAACCGACCGGATGGTCGCGGTAAGCGAGTTCTGCCGAGCGAAAGACCGGTCATACCAGAAACCCGCCATCGGAATCGTCGCCTGCTTCTTCCATGAGCCGGCCAAGATCGGGGATGGTCACGTGACGTTTGCCTTCCAGCAAGATCAAACCGTCCTTCTTCAGAGCTGAGATCTGGCGGCTGACCGTCTCAAGCGTAAGTCCCAGATAATCCGCCATGGCCTCTCGGGTCAGGGGCAGATCGAACACGATCGGTCCCGACAGGCCCTTTTGACCAATCGACGCATCCCGGCGGGCAATGATCGATATCAGGCTGGCGATTTTTTCGCGCGCTGTCTTGCGACCCAGAACCAGCATCCATTCACGGGCAGCATCAAGCTCGTCCAACGTCATCTGTAGCAGGCGATGCGCGATGTGTGGCGTTTCGTTCATCAGCTCTTCAAATGGTTTCTTGCGGAAACAGCACATCACGACATCCGTTGTCGCCTGCACATCGTAAGGCGCAATGTCGCGCCCCGGGCGACCGACGAAATCGCTGGGCAAGAGAAGACCAACCATCTGGGTGCGCCCGTCTTCCATCGTTTGTGTCAGCGACGCGATTCCCGCGACGACTGAACCGACGAAATTCATCTGGTCGCCCGACCAGATGATGGTCTGACCCGCTTCGAAACTGCGGTAATACTTAATGGCATCAAGCGCTTCCAGTTCGTCAGCGTCACAGCGGGCGCAGACCGCGCGATGTCGTATCGGGCAGTCTGCGCAATTTGAATGTTCGAACTGTGCTTTTATTGTCATCTGCGTTTCCACTTGATCTCCGTCAAAGCACCTAAGTCGCCTGCCCCCTAAGGGTATCGTCATGATAGTGAAACCACAATTGGCAAAGCTTGGACTTTTTGACGCGAAAGTACCGCGTTACACAAGCTATCCCACAGCGCCCCATTTCAACAATGACGTGGGGGCGGACATGTTTGGCGACTGGATTTCGGGAATCGAGCCCGGCAGCGCCATATCCCTTTATATCCACGTCCCGTTCTGCCGCAGGCTGTGCTGGTTCTGCGCCTGCAGGACGCAAGGCACACAAACCGACAATCCGGTGATTGCATATGTGGATGTTCTGAAAGCCGAGCTGGACCTGCTGGCGGCGCGCCTGCCCGCGGATGTGGTGCTGTCGCGCCTGCACTGGGGCGGCGGTACGCCAACGTTGCTGAACGCCCAGCTGATGCGTGATCTGGCACAGCACATTCTGGGGATCGTCCCCATGGGGCCGGACGCCGAGTTTTCGGTTGAAATCGATCCGAACGAGATTGACGAGGCGCGTCTGGATGCGCTGGCAGAGGCAGGCATGAACCGCGCCTCGATTGGAGTGCAGGATTTCGACGATGAAATCCAGAAAACCATTGGCCGCATTCAAAGCTACGATACAACGCGCGACGCGATCGACATGATCCGCGCACGTGGCATTGCCAGCCTGAACGCGGATATCCTTTACGGGCTGCCCCATCAGACCAAGGCCCGGATGACGGAAAGCGTGCAGAAGCTTTTGTCGCTCAGCCCGGACCGCGTGGCGCTTTATGGGTACGCCCATGTGCCGTGGATGGCCAAACGGCAGCAGCTGATCCCGTCGGACGCACTGCCAACGCCCGAACAACGGCTGGAACTGTTCGACACCGCCCGCCGCCTGTTCCTGTGGGACAACTACGCCGAGATCGGCATCGACCATTTTGCCACGCAGGATGACGGGCTGACCCAGGCCCTGCGCGCGGGTCGTCTGAAGCGGAACTTCCAGGGTTATACCGACGATCAGGCCGATGTGTTGATCGGTGTCGGGGCCAGCTCGATCTCGCGCTTTCCACAAGGCTATGCGCAGAATGCCCCGGCCACATCCGCCCATACAAAAGCCATCCGCAACGGGCAGTTTTCGACATCCCGCGGGCACCTGTTCAAAGGTCAGGATATTCTGCGCGCCCGTCTGATCGAAGCGCTGATGTGCGATTTCCGGATCGATTCGGCTGAAATCCTGCGCGATCACGATATCTCGGCCGCAGCGCTGAACGAGATGTATCGTGCCGCCAACGCCTCATTCGACGGGCTGCTGCAAATCAGCGAGGAAGGGCTGTTCATCCCCCCCGAGGCGAGGGCGCTGACCCGGATGGTTGCCCGCAGCTTCGACGCATACGACCTCAGCAAAGCCGGGCACAGCTCGGCGATCTGACCTTTTTTTCGGGCAACATTCAGCCCGTTGAGTACAAAACACATCGGGGGCTTGACGCACGCCTGCGGTTTTTTCCACACTCAAGCTGTGGGGTGATGTTTCGCCCTGCGGCCTGAGGCGGGCAAATTACAGACAGTCCTAGCTGACGCGACTGCGTCGGACGGCCCTTTTCGTGCAGCCATTCTGCAACCTGAAAGAGGGACAACACTCATGCGCGTATTCACCGTCCTCGGGCCCAGCCAGTCGGGCAAATCTACCCTGGTCGAGGCCATCAGCCGCCTCGACGGGCGCCCGACCACATTCGATGTTTCCGGAACCGTGCACTTGCACGGTTTTTCTTACCTGGACGAGCCCTGGTGCGCGATCGACGTGGATGGGGGTGGCGATTCCCTCGCGTATGTCGGCCCAGCCATGGCGATCTCGGATGCTGCCGTTATCGTGGTACCGCCCGATCCAAATGCCGCCGTGCTGTGTGCGCCGTATCTTCGGCTGGTGGAAGAGGCAGGCATTCCCTGTTTTCTTTTCATCAACCGCATGGACAACCCCAATGGCCGCATCCGCGACATCATCGCGGCGCTGCAAACCTACTGCACGCACCACATCGCCCTGCGTCAGGTTCCGATCCGCGAGGGCGACACGATCATCGGCGCGGTCGATCTGATCTCGGAACGGGCGTGGAAGTATCAGGAGGGCCAGCCGTCGGCCCTGATAGAGCTGCCCAAATCTGTCGAGGATCGCGAGCAGGAAGCCCGGACCGAGTTGCTTGAGACACTTTCCGATTTCGATGACCACCTGCTGGAACAGTTGATTGAAGACAAACAGCCCCCAAGCGATGAGGTTTATGAGCTGGCCGCGCAGGTTTTGCAGAATCATCAGTTGATCCCAGCCTGTCTGGGCGCCGCAAGCCACGGCAACGGGCTGACGCGCCTGATGAAAGCGCTGCGTCATGAGGCCCCCGAGTTTGATATCGCCGCCGGACGAGACGAGGCCGCCGAAAACGCCCGTGCCATCGCGGGCTTTGCGGATGTCAAAAAGCATATCGGAAAGATCATCGTTCTGCGCGGCCTTGGGGACGGGGTAAAAGCCCATGAGGCGTTGGGCGGTGAAACGGTCGGCAACCTGACAACACTGGACGCCAAGACCCAGATCGCCGCGCTGGAGGCCGGGCAGATCGGACTGGCGGTCAAATCCGATCACCTCAACCCCGGATACATTTATGACAGTTCCTCCGCGACAGAGTTGCCGGAATGGGCGTCTTCTCATCCGGTTGCGCATCGTCAAGTCGTCTCGCCCGCGCATGAGCGGGACGATGTGCGCCTGTCAAACGCCCTGAGCCGTCTGGCCGAAATCGATCCGGGCCTGCATCTGCAACAGGATGAGATGAGCGGCCATTCGATTCTGGGCTCGCAAGGTCCGCAACATATGCGGCGCGTGACCGCCAAGCTGGCAGAGGATTTCGGGATCGAGATCGAGGCGGAACAGGTGGAAACCGCCTATCGCGAAACCATCCGCGCAACGGTTGAGCATCGCCATCGCCATCGCAAGCAATCCGGCGGCGCGGGGCAATTCGCGGATGTGGTAATATCGGTCGCGCCATTGCCGCGCGGATCGGGGTTCCAGTTCGATGAGGTGGTCAAGGGCGGCGCCGTTCCCAAGAACTACATCCCGTCTGTGGAACACGGAGCCAAGGACGCATTGGAACAAGGCCCCGAAGGCTTTCCCGTAGTTGATGTCAAAGTGACCCTGAGCGATGGCAAACACCACAATGTGGACAGTTCGGATTATGCCTTCCGGACCGCAGGCAAGAACGCCGTGCGCGAGGCATTGCCGCAAGCCAAACCTGTGGTCCTGCAACCGATCCTGAGCGCCGAGATACACTTACCCTCGGCCTTTGTGGGCGATCTCGTACCAACGATCAGCACCCTTCAGGGGCAGGTTCTGGGATTTGAGGGCAACCCGAATGCAACGGGCTGGGAGATATTCAACGCCCAGTTGCCCGCCGTTGCCGAGGACGAGCTGCACCGCACCCTTGCCAGTGCCACACGTGGAACTGGGTGGGTCAAGCTGAGCTTTGATCACTATGAAGAACTGCGCGGGCCTGTGCCCCAGTCATCGGCGCGAGAAAAAGCCAGCGCCTGACTCGCGACACCGGGCGGGCTGTTCTCAGCCCGCCGCTGCGATCAATTCGCGGGTATAGTCGGTCTGGGCGTTTTCGAACAAATCCTCTGCCGCGCCCATTTCGACCACATCGCCGTTTCGCATGACGATCACGTTGTGCGACATGGCACGGACCACTTTCAGGTCATGGCTGATGAACAGATAGGCCAGCCCGTATTTCTGTTGCAGATTGCGAAGCAGATCGACGATCTGAACCTGAACGGTCATATCCAGCGCACTGGTCGGCTCGTCCAGAACCAGCAGTTTGGGACGCAGAACCATCGCGCGCGCAATGGCGATGCGCTGACGCTGACCGCCAGAAAACTCGTGCGGGTATCGATCCATCGTCGCCGGATCAAGCCCCACTTCGGTCATCACCTCGGCCACAAGTTCGCGTGGCGCGCGGTCCGGGTCGACTTTGTGAATGGCCAGACCTTCCGCAATGATCTGCTGGCAGGTCATCCGCGGGCTGAGGCTGCCAAACGGGTCCTGAAACACGATCTGCATGTCCTTGCGCAACCGGCGCAGTTCCCGCGTGGACCATTTGCGCACGTCCTGATCGCGAAAGGTGATGCCACCCTCGGACGCGATCAGCCGCATCATGGCCAGCGCCAGCGTGGTCTTGCCTGACCCGCTTTCGCCAACAATCCCCAACGTCTCACCCGCGCGCACGCTAAGGGTCGCGTCGTTCACCGCTTTCACATATCCGACCGTTCGCTTCAGAAACCCGCGCTGGATCGGAAACCAGACCTTAAGGTGGTCGGTGCGTGCGACCTCTTCCGCATCTGAGGCAACGGGTTCAGGCCGACCCGACGGCTCCGCCGCCAGAAGTTTGCGGGTATAGGGGTGCTGCGGGTTTTCGAATATCTCGGCCGTCACGCCGGTTTCGACAATCTCGCCGTCTTTCATCACACAGACCCGGTCGGCGATGCGGCGCACGATGCCCAGATCATGGGTGATAAACAGCATCCCCATGTTTTCCGATTTCTGCAATTCAGCCAGCAGTTCGAGGATCTGCGCCTGAATGGTCACATCCAGAGCCGTTGTCGGCTCATCCGCGATCAGGATGTCCGGTTTGTTGGCAAGGGCCATTGCGATCATCACCCGTTGCCGCTGACCGCCCGACAACTGATGCGGATAGCTGTCCAGCCGGTCTTGAGGATCGCGGATACCGACCTTGGTCAGCAACTCGACAATCCTGTCCCGCGCCACATCGCCCGCCACACCCTGATGCAGGGCCAGCGATTCAGCCATCTGTTTCTGGATCGTGTGCAACGGGTTCAGCGAGGTCATCGGCTCCTGAAAGATAAAGCTGATGTCGTTGCCCCGCACATCCATCAGACGCTGTTCCGAGGCGCCAATCATCTCTTGCCCGTCATAGGTGACCGAGCCGTCGACCAACGCGCTGTCGCCCAGCAGGGAAACGGTCGATAACGCCGTCACGGATTTTCCTGATCCGGATTCGCCCACCAGCGCGACGGTTTCACCCCGGTCCACAGTGAAGGACACGCCTTTGACCGCCGCGTTGACCTGCCCATCCTGACGGAACGAGACCTTGAGGTTTTTCACATCCAGCAAGCTCATGAGAAGGTCTTTCTGGGATCAAACGCATCGCGAACGCCTTCGAAGATGAAGACCAGCAGCGACAGCATAATGGCAAAGGTGAAGAAGGCGGTGAAGGCCAGCCACGGGGCCTGAAGGTTCTGCTTGGCCTGCAAGGTCAGCTCTCCCAGCGAGGGGGCCGAGGACGGCAGACCAAAGCCCAGATAATCCAGCGAAGCCAGCCCGCCGATGGTTCCGGTGACGATGAACGGCATGAAGGTCAGCGTGGCCACCATCGCATTGGGCAGCATATGACGGAACATGATCGTCATGTTGCCAACACCCAGCGCCCGCGCGGCGCGCACATATTCAAGGTTCCGCGCCCGCAGGAACTCGGCGCGCACCACGCCAACCAGCCCGGTCCAACTGAACAGGATCATCAGCGCGACCAGCAACCAGAAACTTCGCCCCAGCACCGCAAACATGATGATGATGACGTAAAGCGACGGGGTTGCGGACCAGATTTCGATGATCCGCTGAAAGATCAGGTCCAGCCACCCACCAAAGAACCCTTGTATGGCCCCGGCGAAAATCCCGATCAGGCTTGCCGCGCCCGTCACAAGCAGCGTGAACAGGATCGACAAACGAAAGCCGTAAATCACGCGGGCCAGCACGTCGCGCTTGGTATCATCGGTACCCAGCAGATTCTGGCCGTTGGGCGGCAGGGGCGCCGCGCCGGGGCGGTCCACCGAGGTATTGAAGGAATAGGGGATCAACGGCCAGAGCGACCAGCCGCGTTCAAAACCCTCAGCCTGGAACGTTCCGGCGTCGATCTGTTCGATGATGCCTTCGGGATCATCGAAACAGTCTTCCAATCCACCGCTGTCGATCAGGCACTGAACTTCGGGGTCTCGATAGATCGCTTCGGTCTGGAAATCGCCGCCAAATTCGGTTTCGGCGTAGAAGTTGAAGATCGGCGTAAAGTACTCTCCCCGATATTTCACAAGGATGGGTTTGTCGTTGGCGATAAACTCGGCAAAGAGCGACAGGCCAAACAGGATCGAGAAGATGATCAGCGACCAGAAGGCCCGTCTGTTGCGGCGGAAGTTGCTCCAGCGGCGCTGGTTCAGCGGGGACAAAGCCATTTACCCCTCCCGCTTTTCGAAATCGATGCGCGGGTCGACCAGCACATACATCAGGTCGCTGATGATGCCGACGACCAGCCCCATCAGACCGAAGATGAACAGCGTGCCGAAGATCACCGGATAATCGCGCGCAACGGCAGCCTCGAACCCTAATCGGCCCAGACCATCCAGCGAAAAGATCGTCTCGATAATGATCGACCCCCCGAAGAACACACCGATGAACACGGCCGGGAACCCTGCGATCACGATCAGCATCGCGTTTCGGAAGACATGATTATAGAGCACCTTGCGCTCGCTCAACCCTTTGGCGCGGGCAGTCATGACGTACTGTTTCTTGATCTCGTCCAGAAACGAGTTCTTGGTCAGCAAGGTCAGCGTCGCAAAGGCCGAGATCGTCAACGCAATCGTCGGCAGCGCTATGTGCCAGAAATAATCCGTGATCTTGCCAAAGAAACTCAGGCTGTCCCAATTGTCCGACGTCAGACCGCGCAGCGGGAAGATTTGCCAATATGATCCGCCAGCGAAGAGCACCAGCAGCAGGATCGCAAACAAAAAGCCCGGAATGGCATAGGCCACAATAATCGCCCCGCTTGTCCAGGTATCGAATTGCGATCCATCCTTGACCGCCTTTCGAATACCCAGCGGGATCGAGACCAGATAGGCAATCAGGGTCGACCACAGCCCCAGCGAGATCGAGACCGGCATCTTTTCAAGCACCAGATCGATCACGCTGATCGAGCGGAAATAACTCTCGCCAAAATCAAACGTCAGATAGTTGCCCATCATATTCAGGAACCGTTCCAGCGGGGGCTTGTCGAAGCCGAATTCTTTTTCCAGCTCGGCAATAAACTCGGGCGGAAGGCCGCGTGCGCCGACATATTTGTCGTCGAAGACACCGCCCGCCGGTTCGGAACCCGCTCCGGCGTCGCCCCCCCCGGCAAACCCGGCGAATACGTCACCTTGACCTTCGATTTGCGCGATGATCTGTTCGACCGGCCCACCAGGTACGAACTGGACCAGCGTGAAGTTGACGATCATGATACCCAGAAGAGTCGGAATGATCAGCAATAAGCGTCTTAGAATATAGGCGCCCATGTTATCGCAGCGCGCCTTTCGCTTTCAACGCAGCCTGTTTTTCCGGATTGATCCACCACAAATCCAGATAACCCAGCGAATAGGGCGGCAGGTTTTCCGGGTATTCGTACATATCGTAATATGCTGTCCAGTATTCTGCGATGTACCCCACGGGGATTACGAAAAACTCGTACCTCAAGGCGCGATCCAAAGCCATTAACGCCGTGTCCTGATCGGCCTGATTGTCAGTTTCAAAGGACGCCTCGATGATCGCGTCGACCAAGGGGCTGGCCAGACCTGCCGGATTGAACAGGCTAAAAGCCGCTTCTTCCGATCCGTACATCTGGCTCAGACCGCCCCCGGTAGACAAAAACGACCCGTAGCGCGTGGAATAGACCATGTCATAATCCCGCTCGCGGCTGCGCAACGTGTATTGCGCCGGGTCAACTTTCTCGGTCGAGGCATCCACACCGATGGATTGCAGGTTTTGGACATAGGTTTCGATCATCGTTGCGGTCGAGGTCGGCAGGTTTGAAGGATATGGAATATTCACCTTCAAAGTCTGCCCTTCGGTATTGCGGCGAATATTGCCTTCGCCGACGGACCAGCCTGCCTCGTCCAATAACCTGGCAGCTTTGCGCAGGTTTTGTCGGTCATTCAGGCGTGCAGGGTTTGATTCGTGCGCCACTACAGCGGGTTCCGTCAGGACATCTTCGGGAACGACGCCGCCCAACGCCTGCAGGAACGCCAGCTCAGCCCCTTCGGGCAGGCCTTGCGCCTCGATCGGGGTTCCTTGCGTGAAAGAATTCCGCGGCGTGTTCAGGCCGAACAACAATGACTCGTTCGTCCATTCGAAATTGAAGGCCAAGGCCAGGGCCTTGCGGACATTCTTGTCGGCGAATTGCGGTTTCCCAAGGTTGAAGACAAAGCCCGAAGGTGTCGGCGGGCTGCCATCTGCGATCTCATCCCGAATAACGGTGCCTTCATCCAGCTTCGGGAAATCATACCCGGTCGCCCAAAGCTTGGGATCACTTTCAATCCGAAATGTATATTCACCCGCCTTGAAACCTTCGAACGCTGCCGTCTGATCGGCGAAATACTCGACCCGAATTGTATCGAAGTTGTTGCGTCCGACATTGAAAGGCAGGTCCTTGCCCCAATAATCGTCCCGGCGTTTGTAAACGATGCGGCGATTGATGTCGTAGCTGTCGAGCTTGTAGGGGCCAGAGCCCACCGCCACTTCCAGCCGTGGTTCATCCAGGCGCCGTGTCTCATCTGCCTCAAACCATGCTTTTGAGAAAACAGGAGTTGAGCCGACGGTTTCGATCAGGCTGCGGCGAGTGACTTCGGGATTGAATGTAAATTTTACGGTATGGTCATCCAACGCCTCGGCTCCTGTCACCATACGGCCAACGGCCTGCGCGTAAGATGGCAGGCCCTGTTCGATGAACAAACGGTGGCTGTAGACAACATCTTCCGCCGTGACAGGCGTGCCATCCCAAAAAGTTGCTTCGGGGCGCAAATGGAAAATGACGTAATTGCGCCCTTCGTCATATTCCAGACTTTCCGCAACTACGCCGTAATACTGCCCGACACTGTCTTCGGCACTTTCAAACAGACGGTCATATTGCAATGTGGTCAGCGCACCGGCACGCCCCTTTCGCGAATAGGGGTTGAGGGAATCGAACGTTCCCGAAGCTGCCAGCGAAAGCTCGCCGCCTTTGGGGGCGTCGGGATTCACATAATTCAGATGCGCATAGTCCGCCGGGTAATCCAGATTTCCGAAATACGAATACCCGTGGCTGCGGGTGACCCCCTCATCCAGCGCCTGGGCTGTATGCGGAGCAATCAGCGCGGCACAGAGCCCCAAAATGCCAACCCATGGCCTTACCTCGAGATCACGTGCAGCAGGCATCAGGGATTTCATGTGGCTCATCCTCTCGGTCATTGTCACCGTCAATGTCGTAACCGCTAGCTAAAGTGCCAGCACGTGCAGATTCAAGTTTAGAATGCGTGAGCACTTTGTGAAGGTTTCTTCAGACAAAAAAGCCGCTGCGTTGCGGCAGCGGCTTTGAATGGTTCTGATCGCTCAGGCAATCAGTTGCCGATTGTCTGCAGATAGGCAATCACGTCGGCGCGATCCTGCGGCTTTTTCAGGCCGGCAAAGCTCATCGAAGTGCCCGAGATATAATTGCCCGGCTTGGTCAGGAAGGCATCCAGCGCTTCGGGTGTCCAGTTGCCGCCATGCGCCTGCATACTGGCCGAGTACCCGGTGAAACCGTTGGCCGAGGCGACCGGGCGATTAACCACACCGTACAGGTAGGGGCCGGTGCCGTTTGCGCCGTCTTCCAGCTTGTGGCACGCGGTGCATTTGCGGAACACTTTTGCGCCGCTCTCGACGTCTGCGGCGGCCAGCAGGTCTTCGAAGACCACTTCTTCACCGTCGGCGCTTTCGCCCGAGCTTTCGGTTTCGATAATGTAGGCGGCCTCAGCCGAGCCATGGCCACCGGAAGAATAGAGGACATCTGCCCCCCACTTGGCCAGAAGCAGCACCAGGAATGTGCCGAACAGGCCTGCGGCGGCCTTGGTTACTGTCATCGTGTCGAACATTGATCGCGAGTCCATTTCAGCTGTCTGGGCAGCTGTCTAAGGCTTCCCCTTGCGAGAGGCAAGGTATAGACACCGCGACGAAACGACCAAATCGCGAACTTGTTGCATGGAATCGACCAAATGACCAATCGCATTGCCTTTCAGGGGGAACCCGGCGCCTACAGTCACGAGGCTTGCCGCAACGCTCGGCCAGATATGGAAGCCCTGCCCTGCCGCACTTTCGAGGATGTGATCGAATCGGTCCGCTCGGGTGCTGCGGATCTGGCAATGCTTCCGGTCGAGAACACGACCTATGGACGGGTGGCCGATATTCACCGGCTGTTACCTCACAGCGGGCTGCATATCATCGATGAGGCCTTTGTCCGTGTGCACATCAACCTTCTTGCCGTACCGGGTGCAAAACTGGAAGACATCACCGAGGCGCATTCGCATCTGGTACTGCTGCCGCAATGCGCGGGCTTTCTGAAGGAACACGGCATTCGCGGCCGCGTCAGCCCCGATAACGCCCGCGCCGCCCGCGAAGTGGCTGAGGAAGGCAATCCGCATTCAGCCGCGCTGGCCAGCGAGCTGGCCGCTGAGATCTATAACCTGAACGTTCTGGCCCGCCATATCGAGGATAATGACGACAACACGACCCGCTTTCTTGTCATGTCGCGCGAAACGGATTTGTCCCGCCGGGGCGATCATGGGATGATCACCAGCTTTGTGTTTCAGGTCCGCAACATCCCCGCCGCGCTTTACAAAGCGATGGGCGGGTTTGCCACCAATGGGATCAACATGACCAAGCTGGAAAGCTATATGGTCGACGGCTCCTTCACCGCGACGCAGTTTTACGCGGATATTGTCGGGCATCCCGAAGACCGCAACGTGCAGCTGGCCATGGACGAGCTTGAGCATTTCACGACCAATGTCGAGGTTCTGGGCGTCTATCCGGCAGCACATCCGCGCGGATAATCACGGTTCGCCATGGCATTCCTTTGAGCTTGTTTCGTTGTTGCCCATTTTTTCGAAGCTGTTTGCAATGCCGGTGGCCCCCCATGTCTCGTGCCGCTGCGCCTGGAATCGTCGCTCTCTAGCGGTTAATCCGGTAGACCTTTGACACAGACCCATCTTGTGTGCGGTACGTCCGGAAACCCATGGCTTCGTAATAGGCCAGACCTTCAGTATTGCCTGCGCCAATTGTTGCATCGATAGCAGGGAGACCGCGCGCAAGGGCCGCGTCCAGAGTGTGCGCGAAAAGTGCGCGCCCGATCCCAAGCAGGGCGGCTGATGGTCGGATATGGGTTCCAATCACGCCCCACCCCACTGACACGCCGTAGGGGTTGTTTTCGACCGCATCTTTCAGGGATTGGAACCCGAGCACGTGACCATTCGGGTCCGTGGCGATTGTACATCGTAATTGATCCGGGTGGCGAATATAGTGCCTTAGGGCAAAATCGACATCGTGGGCTTTGCGCCGCTTGCCAGCCAGGACCAGATCGTGAAGGACGCCAGCGACCCCTTCGGCATCGGTTTCGGATGCGGGTTTAAAACTCAGGTGGTCCGATCCCTTCACACCTGCAGTGCGATCTTGTGTCTTACCCGCCATGCAGGTGCCTCTGCTCCAACTCGCGTGCGAATTCGCTGAGACGCACCTGAAACCGCTTGCGAAACCTCGACTGCCCCAGCTTCATGGATTGCAACAGCAACCGTGCCGGCAGGGACTTGGCGGCCAGGGACATCTCGATGCTCAGGCGTGTCCGGCGCGGGGACAGGGCCAGAAAATCCACGGTCGTGAACCCGGTAATGCCCTTGCTGGCAGCGTCAAATCGCATTTGCGAAGGCCTGTCGAAATCAGTCATAACCACTGACATCTGACGCGGCTTTCCGCGCAGTTTGAACTCCGTATTCCACTCGGTTCCGGCAGTCACCGCTGCGCCACCGCCCAAACGGCGCACATCGATGCCGCGGCGCATTGCCATACGCTCGAACCGTTCGAAATCCGACACCATGTCGAATACCGATTGGATGGGGGCTTCGATATCTTCGCGCGCTGAAAACTGCATACTGACCTTTGCTGTCGTAATTACTGAGCCAATGTTTCCTCAGTCCAGAGTATCTGCAAGCCAGTTCTGAAGCAGAAAATGAGCGACTGCCCCCTTGCGCGCTGGCAATAGCCTAGGATGATCGCCTGCAAAGGCCTGCATCATTTCGGATTTGCTGACCCACATCGCCTCTTCTATTTCGACCGGATCGATCACGATGTCGCGTGACAACGCCTCACCTGCACACCCAAACATCAATGAGGCCGGAAACGGCCAGGGCTGGCTGGACAGGTACGAAACCGCACCCACCGGCACGCCCGCCTCTTCCATCACTTCGCGGCGCACTGCTGCCTCAAGCGTTTCGCCGGGCTCAACAAATCCCGCCAGCAAGGAGAACATCCCGTCAGGCCAGCCCGGAGACCGGCCCATCAGCACGCTGTCACCATGCGTGATCAACATGATCACAACCGGATCGGTGCGCGGAAAGTGCTGCCCGCCACAGGATGGGCAACTGCGCTGCCATCCCCCTTGCGACACCTCGCTGGCGGCACCGCATCGTGCGCAATAGCGATGTGTTTCATGCCAGCCGATTATTGCCTTAGACGTGGCCGCCAGTTCCGCGTCGCGTGCCGACAGCCGTGTCATGATCCGGCGCAGTTCGGCAAACACGTGGCCTTGCGGTAAATCCGGGTGTTGTTGTTCGGACTTGTCCACGAAGGCGCCCAGACTGGTCAGATCCAGCCCCTCGGCTGCCCATGCGGAAATATCAACGGCAAACACGGGGGCGCTGTCAGCGCTCAGACCCAAAAACACCGGGGATTCAATGACGCCACCGGGACCACTGCTGATCAGCGGATGCGTCATCGGGATCAAGGCAAGCTGGTCCAGCCCCTCACCCTGTACCAGCAGCTTTCCACGCCACAGCAAGACACAGCGGGCGGCCGGGTTGTGCATCGCCTCGGCCAGCTTGTCCGCATCTCCGCGATACTGCGCCGCCCGATCAAGGCCCGAACCCCCGAAGGTTACCTGCTCTGCGTTTTTCATTGGATTTCCTTTTGGTCTTGCGCACAGGGCTGCCACGTCTCGGCCCGTGTTGCAATGGCTATTCAGGGATAGAAAATCCACCTCCCTGCCGCTGAAAAGCCGCATGGTGGCCTCGGAAAAATCATTTAGAGTGAATTTTGATGGATTTAATCAATACCCACATTCAATAGCAGAATACTCAAAGTGAAGATCCCCTCCTCGACGCAGGTACAGCCCATTGGTGACATTGGGAAAATTCGCATTCTGGCCACAACCGACCTGCATATGAACCTGACCGGTTTTGACTATTACACCGACACGCCAGACCAGACGGTTGGATTGACGCGCACCGCCAGCCTGATCCGCGCTGCCCGGCAAGAGGCCGAACGCGCGCTGGTGCTGATGTTTGACAACGGGGATTCGTTGCAGGGAACCCCAATGAGCGATTGGGCCGCCAAAAGTGGCACTGCCCATCCGATGATGACGGCGTTCGAAGCCCTGGATTATGACGCGATCGGGCTGGGCAACCATGATTTCGGGTTCGGGCTGGCGACATTGGGCAACATCCTGACGCAAGCCCCCTGCCCAGTTATTTGTAGCAACCTGTATCGCACGCGCGGACCTCAGCCCTGGCAGCGGCACATCGTTTTGGACCGCACCGTGTCTTTGAACGGTGAAGACATTCCCGTTCGCATCGGCATCTTCTCGGTTCTTCCGCCGCAAACGGCCTGTTGGGAGGCGCATAATCTGGATGACGATATCGTCGTCGAGGATATCCTGCTTGCGGCTAAATCCCGGACGCAGACATTGCGCGACGAGGGTTGTGATATCATCGTGGCGCTTGCCCATTCCGGCCTTGGGGGCAGCGAGCCGGTAGCGGGGATGGAAAACGCCGTGATACCCTTGGCCGCGATCAAAGGCATCGATGCCGTTGTGGCCGGGCACACCCACCTGACACTTCCAGGAGAGAGCCACGCCAATACCCCGATGGTCGATCACCTGACGGGGCTGGTACATGGGACGCCCGTTGTCATGCCGGGATCAGCGGGCTCTTACCTGGGGGTTATCGATTTGGCCGTGACCGCCGGGCCGGACGGCAAAGTGCGAATCCGGGATAGCCGCGTCGAACTGCGCCCGGTTATCAGCAACGGCACAGCCGTCGGGGAAGACCGTGAAATTGCGGGTCTGTGTG